>JAFWYI010000005.1 GCA_017522745.1 Mailhella sp. | reverse complement strand
CCCCAGCAGGGCCAGCCCCTTGTAAAGGAACGCGTTCACTTCATCGCTGGTACGCCCCAGTGCGCGGGCATGATGCGCATAGGCGGCAATGCCCTTCATGCCGAACAGGAGCAGAGACTTCAGACTGCGGATATCTTCCTGACCGCCCCAGATGCTGTTCATATCCAGAGGGGCAGTCCCGCAGGAGCTGCGTTCAAGACGGATTCGGCTGATGAACGCGGAAATGGAAAGATCGTCAAAATTCACATTGGTGAGCGTGGTGAACAGCGCATTTTCCACCAGAGTGTCGAGCGCTTCGGAGCGGCGCAGCGCAGGGCAGGAGGCCAGAGCCACCAGTTCGCCGACAAGGACGTCCTGAAGGTTGGAAGTAGAGGCCTGCTTACCGCAAACACCTGCACGAGTACAGGCCTTGCCGCCTGCGGTCTGCTCACACTGGAAGCAAAACATTTCAGTCATGGAAGGTCTCCTTTGAATGGGCGAAAGTTAAGGGAGCGTTTCTGATAGAAAACAGAAAAGCTCCCTTAAAATCTGTGACCATGGTCACTATATTTGATAATGATTTTTATTCTTAGTAATATTATTTTCCATCTCCCTGTTTCTGGACCTGATCCCACGCCGTATACGGCAGGCGGGACAGCTCGACATTGAGATAGCGGGAAACCTTGCTCACTTCCTCGCCCAGCCAGTCAGGCTTCACGAAGGATTCATCTTCGGCTCCAAGTTCGATCTCTGCCACGATGAGGCCGTCATTCGCGCCCATGAATTCGTCCACTTCCCATACGCTGCCTTCCTGTTCGAAGGTGAAACGTACCTTTTCGATGATCTCCCCAGGGGCCAGACCGTCAAGAAGAGCCTGCGCCTCCTCCAGAGGGATGACGTATTCAAATTCACTGCGGGCTATGCCTTCGCCGCGATACTTGATCGTAAGTGTGCCCGTATCGCCAGCCACACGCACTCTCACCGTCCTATCCTGTGTACGTGCTATGTAGCCCTGGCGGAAGAGCTTCCCTTCTCCACGGCCACGCCAGCCATCGCCTTTCACCAGAAATTTACGCTCGATTTCCTGCTGTTTCATAAAACTCCCGAAAATACTACCGTATACCCTTATAGAATAGCACTATGGCCGCACAGCTGAGGAACAGCAGCACGAAACGCACGAATACTTTCTGATTGAGATGACGACCTATCCAGAAGCCGACCGGCTGCCCGACAAGAGAACCGACCAGCCCCACAGCGGCAAGTTTCAGCAGGTCGAATTCATACAGCCCGGCCATCCACTGGCTCACCAGTGTCATCCAGCCACTGAACACAAAAAACATGCACAGCGTCGCTCGTGCGCGGTCTCTGTCCCAACGCTTGAGCAGGACAAACACCCCCAAAGGCACCCCGACCACGGAAACAGAGGCATGGGCGAAGCCCCCGGTGAAACCCGCGGCAAGCGTCCAGCCCAGAGAATCTCCCAGCTTCCACTGGGCATGACGGCTGAAAAGCTGAAGCAGGATGAAGCAGAAGATCATGATGCTTATCATGATCTGGAGCAAGGCCACAGAAACGACTTTCAACGTGAACGCCCCGAAGATACAGCCGGGGATGCAGGCCAGCCACAGCAACTTCATATCATCCCACACCACATATCTGCGGTACAGCCATGCCAGCTGCATGCAGGATACGGCGCCGCTGAGACAGCTCACGAGAACAGCCGTAGACGCTGGCATACCCAGTGAAAGGATGGGAAGCGATATCATCATCCCACCAAGACCGGTAGCGCCGCCAACGATACTGCCGATGAACTTCCCGAAAAATGTAAACAGATACGCTTCCATACTATTCTCCTGAACCTGAAGCCATTCCCCACTATTCTTGCGCTGGCATCAGCCAACGTCAAGAATGCGCTCTTCCGCTCTACTATTGAAGCGAACGGGTAAACAGGATCACGGCCGCGCAGGAAAGGAACGAGAGAACGAACATCACGAACATGCGCTGATTGATGTGCCGCCCCAGCATGAAACCGAGCATCTGCCCGAGGACGGCCCCCACAATGCCGCCGAGGGCCAGCTTACAGTGTTCCAACGTGTAAAGGCCTCCAGCCCACTGCGCGATCATCGTGACCCAGCAGCTGAAGAAGAACAGGACCGCCATGGTCGCTCTGGCCCTGTCCTTATCCCACTGCTTGAGCAGGACAAAAATACCGATGGGCACCCCGACGACAGACACCGTGGAATTAGCGAAGCCGCTGGCAAAGCCTGCAACACAAAGAGAGGTTATCGAGTCAGGCAGACGCCACGTGGCACGACTGCCGCACAGGTGAAGGATCACGAACGCGGCTATCATCAGGCTGATGGCCATCTGGAGCCAGTGCATAGAAACGATCTTGAGGACTATGACACCCGCAAAACAGCCGGGGATACAGCTGGCCCAGAGCCATTTCATATCCGCCCAGACCATGTGCTTGCGGTAAAGCCAGCCAAGATGCGAGCAGGCCGGACCTCCGATAAGACAGCATACCAGCACCGCATCCGTAGGGTTCATACCGAGCATGAAAACAGGGAGTGCCATCATCATGCCGCCGAAACCGGCAACACCACTGACAAAGCCCCCGAAAAACCATCCTAAAAAGGCAAACATCAATGCCGCACTCATAGCGAACCTATTCTGTGAAAACTTGAACAGGGAAGAAAAAAGAAAACGGGGCAGAAAGTTTACACTTTCCGCCCCGCGTAACTCGCTAGGAGTCAACGATTAGTCGTTGAACTTCTGCTTGAGGAGGTCGCCCAGAGTCTGGCTGATGGAGTTGTCGCCAGAATGGTAATCCTTGGGCTTACGGCGTTCTTCGTCGTCCTTGATCTGCTTGATGGAGAGGCCGAGGCGGCGTTCATCAGCGGACACGTGGATGATCTTGGCCTGAACGGAGTCACCTTCCTTGAAGAGTTCGGAAGGAGACTTCACCTTCTTGCCGAGTTCGGTCACGTGGATGAGGCCTTCGATGCCTTCTTCCACTTCAACGAACAGGCCGAAGTCGGTCACGTTGGTGACGGTGCCGGTGATCACGTTGCCCACAGGGTAGCGAGCAGGCACGGAGGCCCAGGGATCTTCAGCAAGCTGCTTCATGCCGAGGGTGAACTTTTCGTTTTCCTGGTCCACGGTGAGGACCTTGGCCTGGACAACGTCGCCGACCTTGTAGAGTTCACCGGGGTGACGGAGCTTCTTGGTCCAGGAGATGTCGGACACGTGGATGAGGCCGTCGATGCCGTCTTCGATGCCGATGAACATACCGAATTCGGTGATGTTCTTGATCACGCCTTCAATGACGGTGCCTTCGGGGAAGCGTTCGCCAACGAGTTCCCAGGGATTGGGCTTGACCTGCTTCATGCCGAGGGAGATGCGCTTCTTGTCGCTGTCGACGCCGAGGATGACGACTTCGACTTCATCGCCCTGATGCACCATCTGGGAAGGATGACGGAGCTTGCGGGTCCAGGACATTTCGGAGATATGCACGAGGCCTTCCACGCCGGGTTCGAGTTCCACGAACACGCCGTAGTCAACAAGGTTGGTGACCTTACCGGTGTGGTGAGAACCTTCGGGGAAGCGGGCGGTGATGTCCTGCCAGGGATCGGGCACGAGCTGCTTCAGGCCGAGAGAGACCTTCTGGTTGTCCTTGTCGAAGGAAAGAACCTTGAGTTCGAGTTCCTGACCGAGGGAGACCATTTCGCGAGGATGGCGAATACGCTTCCAGGACATATCGGTGATGTGGAGGAGACCATCGAGGCCGCCGAGGTCAACGAACACGCCGTATTCGGTGATGTTCTTGGCCTTGCCCTTGACGATCTGGCCTTCACCGAGGGTCTGGAGAAGAGCGCCACGCTTGGCATCGCGTTCTTCTTCGAGGAGCACGCGGCGAGAAACGATCACGTTGCTGCGGCGACGGTTGATCTTGAGGACACGGAATTCGTAGTTCTGGTTGACCAGAGCGTCCATGTCCGGAACAGGACGGAGATCCACATGGGAACCGGGCAGGAAGGCTTCCACGCCGCCGAGATCGACGGTGTAGCCACCCTTGATGCGGCGAGTGATGGTGCCGGTGATGACGCCGTTGTCTTCAAGCACCTTTTCGAGCTGATCGAAGAGCTGCATGCGCTTGGCCTTTTCGAACGAAAGGATGATGGTGCCATCGTTTTCGTTCTTGCGAGCCACGTAAACTTCAACCTGGTCGCCTTCCTTGACGATCAGGTTGCCCTGAGCATCACGGAATTCTTCTGCGGGAATCTGGCCTTCAGACTTGAAGCCCACGCTGACGAGAACGGTCTCGCCGTTGATGCCCACGATTTCACCCTTAACGATCTGACCTTCTTCGAGGTCGCCCATTTCGGGGGTGACGTAACCTTCGAGAAGTTCTTCGAAGCTCATTTCAGCGTCGATCTGGTTTTCCATGTTTTCGGCAGTTGCCATTGTACGGATCCTCCAACCTAACAAACAGATTTCTGCCTTTCTCAGGCAGGTCTCCGTACATATCAGGAACCCTCATAAAGCACAAGCTGTTTCTTTCCATTCACGGCGGAAAAGCTCAATTTCTCTGTCAGTTCTGTATTCTGGACGCGGCAGGAGAAAAAAACTATGCTAGCGCAGGTAAAAAACGCGTATCTTCGCTGCGAAACAAGGAAAATCCTCCCATGGAAAACGAAAAGAACAGGCAGGCTCTGCCCGTAAGCCGTGCCGAGGCCGGACAAAAGCTGTTGAATTTTCTCCAGCGCCGGGTGACTGCTCCCTCCGGGGAACTCCACCGCTGGATCCGCACCGGTCAGGTGCGCGTGAACGGCGGCCGGGCCAAAGCTTTTGACCGTGTGGAAGAAGGAGACCTTGTACGCGTGCCGCCTTTTGCCGAATTCCTGCCTGCCGGCAGTGCCTCGCACGAAAAAAGCAAACAGGAAAACCGCCCAGGCACTGCAACGAAAAAAGCAGCCTTCCAAGGTGGGCAAACACTGAAAATCGTTTATGAAGACGATGAGATACTCGTCATCGCCAAACCTGCGGGGCTTCCCGTCCAAGGTGGTACCGGCCACACGGACAGTGTTGCTTCCAGGCTGGCCGCCGAGCGCGCGGATGCCGACTTCGTACCGGCACCGGTCCATCGACTCGACAAGGACACCACAGGTCTGCTGGTGATAGGCAAGACCTATGCGGCCATCCGCCAGCTCACCGACGCGCTTGCGGGACGAGGCGGCGAAGCTCCGCGCAAAGAATATCTGGCATGGGTGGAAGGACGCTGGCCGGACTCCGCAGACGGTTCCCCGCAGGAACTGCACGACTTCCTCGTCAAGGATCAGAAAGCCCAGCGCATGAAGACCATCCGTAACGCCAGCGCCTCCCCTGACGCGCAGGAAGCCCGCTGTATCGTCACCGCACTGGAGACACGCCGCATCCCGGACGGAACGAAAGACCGCGAGTACACCCTTCTTCTCGTGCGCCTGCTCACGGGCAGAACGCATCAGATCCGCGTACAGCTCGCCTCGCGCGGACATGCCATCGTCGGGGATCCTTGGTACGGAAAAAAAGAGGCGGGGCTCAAACTCCACGCCTTCCGGCTCTCCATCCCTCTGCCTGACGGCAGTAAACGGCAGCTCGAACTGCTTCCTCCTTGGAAGGAGGCGTGGAAAGTGACACGTGTATGAAAAAGCCGCTCCTGACGTAAAGGGAGCGGCTTTTTCATACACTAACTATCTTTTCTTGTTTTTCTTCTGGAAGAAACTCTCATCAGAAGATCTTTCACGCCGGAAGGCTGCTCCTCTGGCAGTTCCTGCTTCACCATGCGCCCTCGGCAGCTGTTGGTCCGGGCACAAGGACGTGCATGAGACCGAATCCTCCTTCGCGGCGTCACACTTCTCTTCGGTGCCTTTTCTACAGACTTACTGATCTTACGATAGATGTACACGGCGATGGGCACACCGAGGAGCATGCCCCACATCCCCATGACACTGTGCGCGATGTAGAGGATGATGAGGGTCATCACTGGGTTGATGTGCATCACGGAAGACACGATGCGCGGGTTCAGCACGTAGGCTTCGATCAGGTGGATCACGATGATCATGACCACAGCCCAGAGACCAAGCTCGATACCGCCGCTGTTGATGGCCATAAGCACGATGGGAACTGACGAAATGAACACGCCCAGCACAGGGATGAGTCCGCACATGAAGACCAGCGTACACAGCAGTGCGATGGCTTTGACATCCAGGATATTCAGACAGATAGCCGTCAGCACGGTGT
>JAFWYI010000061.1 GCA_017522745.1 Mailhella sp. | reverse complement strand
ATCCACCACTTCGTCGTCGGGGAAGGCGTCCCCCTCATAGCCGATGGTGACCATGTCGCCCCGCAGCTCGGCGGCATCCGCATCGAGGAACCAGCTTTCCAGCACAGCGCGTACCGCGTCGAGCGTCTCTTCCGTAGCCGGGCTCAGTGCGCCGTAGGCTTTGACGATGACAGGTCTCATGATCAGCGGGCAGAGCTGACGATAGCGGAAGCCGCGCCAGCAAGCACATCCTTCAGTGTGCCGGAAAGAGTCTCTTCAGCCAGCTTGGCACCGGGGATACCGGCCTTTTCCTGATTCGCGATGAAGGTGCGGGTCACCTCGGGCTGGGTGCCTCCCTGCAGTCTGGTCTGTATACGGATCTCAGCCTGATAGCTGCTGATATTCTTTTCGCTCAGCCACACCTTGTCCACCGTTCCGGCCACGATATAGTCGGGCTTGCTGCCCTCAGCCTGTACCATGGAAAGCGCCACGGAGACCTGGATCCCCTGCCGCGCCAGCTCGTCCGCAAGAGCCTGGGTCACCCAGCTGGCCACACTGGCGCTGGACTGGAAAGCCGTGCCGTCCTTACGGACACCGATATCGGCAGTGCTGCGCTTATCCTCGAACTGCACCACGACCACGCGAGGAGCCGTGGCCAGCGGCACGATATTGGCGCCGGGGGCATCATAGAGCAGTCGGACCTCGTTCTTAGCAAGGCAGCCGGAAAGCATGAAGACGGCCAGCATCATGACCGCACAGGAAAACAAGGAAAAATGGCGGGAACTTCTCATAGTGAACTCCAATGGAAAGGGTAGGGAATCCTAACGTGTTTGCCGGAAAGGTGCAACGGAGGAGCATCCCCCTGCCTTAGATACGCATGCGCACCTGATAGACGCGCCCTTCACGCAGGACCTGAAGCAATATCTGCCGTTTCAGGAAGTCACGGCGGAAACTGTGGAGGAAATCGCTCTCCGAAGCGACTTCCCGCCCGGAGATAGCCAGTATGCAGTCACCGCTCCTGAGACCGAGCTGTTCCGCGGGGGACTGGCTCCGCACCTCCGTCACCACGGCACCGCTGCGGCCATCCTTCACGCTCACGCCCCAGCGCCTGCGTGCCAGCGAACGCGCGGAATCGTCGTCGAAATCTGCGGGCATGACATCCACGGTACGTTCTTTACCGTCCCGCCATACTTTCAGTTTCAGCGAACTATGCGGGGATTGGTTCCTCAGCAGAGAAAGATACCTGTCCCTGTCGGACACGGCGTTGCCTGCCATCTCAAGGATGACATCCCCGGCTTTCAGCCCGGCCTTTCTGGCAGGACCGTCCGGGAACACTTCCGTAATGAGGAGCCCCTCCGCCGAAGGCAGATCCAGATAATGCGCGGTGCGAGGGTCCACGTTCTGCCCGATGAGGGCCAGCCACGGCGTCCGAACGCGCCCCTGGTCGAGGATCTCGTCCACCACCCGGCGGGCCTTGCTGATAGGGATAGCAAAACCGATGCCCTGCGCCTTGCCGTGTATGGCGGTGTTCACGCCTATCAGTTCGCCAAGGATATTGAGCAGGGGGCCGCCACTGTTCCCGGGATTGATGGCGGCATCTGTCTGTATGAGGTCGGTGAACATGCCGTCGTCTGCCTCGATGGTGCGATCCACGGCGGAAACGACACCTGTGGTCACCGTATGGGCAAAACCGAAAGGATTGCCGATGGCGATGACAGCCTCCCCGGGCATGATATCCGTCGAGTCACCCATCGCTACGGAGGGCAGATCCTTGGCGCCTTTGAGTCGGAGTACGGCCACGTCGAAATCCGGCTCCGCGCCCACCACGTCAGCCTCGAAGGAGCGCCCGTCCAGCAAGCGCACGGAAATGGACTCCGCGCCGTTCACCACATGGGCGTTCGTAAGCACAAGGGAGCGCCTGCCGTCGATGATGATGCCTGATCCGATGCTCTGACTGCGGTGATCGCGCCCCGGAAGCCCGAAGAAAAGATCGAACGGCGTGAAATCATGGATACTGCGACGTTCCACCAGCGTACTGGTGATATTCACCACCGCCGGAGCCGCCTTGTGGACAGCCCGCACCTCCGGAGTGACTCTGGCAAGCTGGCGCTGGGTGAACGGCTGAACTTCCGCAGCATGGACAGGTAAGGGAGTATGGAGAGGCGATGTCACGGCAAGGAGCAGTGCCGCAAGAACAGAAAACATACGCATGGACTTTACCCCGTCAAGAAACGGTTCAACTCCGGCGGAACGTGGCCGTAGCACGCAGACCGCCTTCCGGCCTGTTTTCCAGCACCACATCGCCATCATGCAGACGTGCCATGCTCCGGGCGATGGAAAGCCCGAGGCCTGTGCCACCGGTACTGCGGTTGCGCGAACGCTCCACGCGATAGAACGGCTCGAACACCTTTTCCAGATCGCCTTCCGGGATACCGGGACCGCTGTCGTCGATGACGACTGCCAGAACATCGCCGCGCTCTTCCACACCCACAACAACAGTACTGCCATAGCGGAGTGCGTTATCCATGAGGTTGGCAAGGCAACGCTTCATACTGAGCGGACGGGCGGCAAGCGGCTGGATGGAGAACAGGACTTCGGGATCCTGAAGCCTTTCCTCAAGCCGGATGTCCTGCCCCATATCCTGCCTGTCTTCCACAAGGCTTTCGATAAGAGACGCCACGTCCACCATGGTCACGTTCTCGCTCTTGCAGCGTGCGATGTCGATGGTGGTATCCATGATCTGCTGGAGTTCACTGATATCCTTCTGGAGCGGGGCTCGCTGGCTCTCATCCAGCTGTTCCACGCGCAGACGCATACGGGTGAGCGGGGTCCGCAGGTCGTGGGACACCGCAGCCAGCATACGTTCACGCTCATCCAGGAATTCGCGGATGCTCTTCTGCATCCTGTTGAACGCCTGTGCCGCTTCACGCACTTCGGTCGGACCGGTCTCAGGAAGGTACGGCGTACCGGGCACGTCACGGCCGAAACTGTCTGCCGCACGAGCCAGCCTGCGGAGCGGTTTCACGCACAGCACAAAGGCGAGCAGGCTGATGGCCACGAAAAAGGCCTCGATAGCGATAACGCTGGTGAATGGGAACGCCGGCATGGGGGGATAACCCGGCGAGGAGTCTTCGATGATGACCCAGGTACCGTCACGCAAAGGCATGACAGCCGTTGCCTGATAAACGGAAGGTCCTCCACTGCGCTTGGAAGCCACGAAGTACTGACGTACGGACTGCCAGAAGGCTTCCATGGGGCTGGGCAGGTTGAGTTCGCTCACCACCAGTGACGCACGGCGCGGGATCTCCGTCTGCTGAAAGTCCGCGTGCCTTCCGCCACGCCCATCACGCGGCTGACCATCGTAAATATGAGCCAGCGAACGGTTGAGCATGAACTCCATGAGTTCGGAAACTTCGCGCAGTTCTTCATCCCGTATCACGACCATGGGACGGAACGCGGAAAAATGCACTTTGAAGCCGCGGCGGTTCAACTGTTCCCGCAAGGCAAAACGCGTTTCCGCCATGGAGGCGTCAAGGAGCTGTGCGGTCTCGGCCATACGGCGGGTACGGTCGGCCATGAGGGCGCGCATATAGTAGAAGTGGCGGGATTCTCCTGCATAGATAGTCGTCAGGAAAAGCAGGATGAAAAACGCAGCGGAGAAGATAAGGATGAGCCTAGCCAGAAGAGAATCCGGCGAAAGACGGGAAATAAGACGGCGCGCACGCCGGTACAAACCCTTTCCCCAGAATCCCTTTCTGGACGCGGCTGCACTCATGTTCACTCCACAGTGATGGCACTGGTGAACACGTAACCGTCACCGCGTACCGTCTTGATGAGCTTGTTCTCGCGACCCTTGTCGCCGTCACCGTTATCGCGAAGGCGAGCGCGAAGGCGGCATACCTGAACATCGAGGCTGCGGTCGAAGGGGCTGCGATCGGTCTCCTGTCCCTGAAGTTCATCCTGAATGAAATCGCGGCTGAGGACTTTCTGCGGATGCTCGAGGAAAATAGTGAGCAGGCGGTATTCTGCACCGCTCAGGTTCACCACCATGCCACCGGGTGCAATGAGATGCCGTGCCGAAAGGTCGAGCGTCCAGCCGCTGAAGTGGTACGCCTTTTCTGCGCGACCGCCTGCGGCTTCCGCAGGAACTTCAGCGGTACGGCCGGAGCGGCGAAGCACGGCGCGGATGCGGGCAAGAAGTTCGCGCGGCTGGAAAGGCTTGACCACGTAGTCGTCCGCACCAAGTTCAAGACCCACCACACGGTCGGCAGTATCGCCAAGGGCCGTGAGGAAGATGACAGGAGTAGTGCTGTCCTGCGCACGAAGACGGCGGCACAGCGAAAGCCCATCCTCACCGGGCATCATGATGTCGAGGACTATGAGATCGGGCTTATCTTCTTCGAGGCTGGCAAACATGGCGTCGCCGCCATCCGCCACACGCACATGGAAGCCGTGCTGGCGAAGGTAGTCGGCCATGAGATCGCGTATATCCTGATCATCATCGACGACGAGGAGAGAGAGCATGGACTTCTGGGAGGGATTCATTTCGGTGTCGGGCATAATGTCACCTCTGCTTTTATGGAAACACTATAACCCGGCACCACGCAGAGCGCATCAATTTTCCTGTTACATTTT
>JAFWYI010000060.1 GCA_017522745.1 Mailhella sp. | reverse complement strand
GACGCGGTACTCGAAAGTATCACGGAGGGGGTACTCGTTATCGATCGGGAAGGAGGGATACGGAGAGCGAATACGGCGCTGGCCCGTTTCTTCCCGCGCGTCCGGCATGCGGAAGGGCTGAAACTCTGCGACATCATCCCTTCGCAGGAGCTGATGAACGGCATCGAGATGCTGAAGTCAGAGGATGTGAAGGAGCCGCTGCAGCTCGAGATGGACTCCGTGACAGGCCGGAAATTGCAGGTCCAGCTCTGTCCCATCGTTGGGGAGATGAAATTCCTCCTTGCGGTCGCCGTGTTCCATGATATCACGGAGATGTCCGCTCTCATGGATATGAGAAGGGATTTCGTTGCGAACGTGTCCCACGAACTGAGGACTCCGCTTACGGCTATCATGGGCTATGCGGAAAGTCTGAAGCGATTCGTTGAGGAGCCGCGCGGCCAGCATTTCCTGGAAGTCATCGACCGCAATTCTCAATATATGGCGACCATGGTCAAAGACCTGCTGCAGCTTTCGAGCATCGAGCATGGTGCGGTTCCCATGAATATCAGCCCGCTGTCGTCGTCTACGCTTATCCGTTGTGGGATGGATCTCTGCCGTGGCTCCGGGGAAGAGAAGAACCTTCGTTTTTGCGAAAAACTGGAGCAGGGGGATATCCTTGTCAAAGGGGACTTGGAATTCCTTACCCGCGTGATGCGCAACCTTCTGGAAAATGCATGCCGGTATGCCCCTGAGGGTTCAGACATCACACTTTCCGCAACGATGAACAAAGATCAGGGCGAAGCGATATTCTGCGTGCATGATGAAGGCCCGGGCATCCCTCCTGAACTTCGCGTGCGAGTGTTCGAGCGCTTCTTCCGGGTGGAAAAACATAGAGGCGGACAGCTTTCCACAGGATTGGGGCTGGCGATATGCAAACATATCGTGGAACGTCATGGTGGCCGCATCTATGTGGAAGACACTGCGGGCTGTTCCATCTGTTTTACCATACCTCTGGCCTGATCAGATATCAGGTACAAGGAAGGCGGCCACGAGCCGCCTTCTTCATAGGTGTTATGCTGATGCCTTTTGGGCAAGCCGTATACCCATCTCGCGGGCGGCCTGCAGTTCTCTGGGGAACACGTCGTCGCGATAACGCTTCTTGGCCGTCGCGTCGAACTGACTGGCCTCATAACGGCTGTAGTCGGTGAACTGCCAGGCGTTTGCGGCACAGCAGACTTCCGGCTGGAAGCCAAGCATCTCGCCCATGCGTTTATGGACACCCTCAAAAGGAGCCACGACGCTTTCCGTCATTTCCGGCGGGACGCCGAAAGTGTAGACGAACGCAGAAGGAAGCCTGCGCTTGAACTGCCAGCGATTTTCTTTGGTATAGAGCATGTTGCTGAACATGAAGCGATGCAGCAGGGCCAGAAGTTCGGGCGTGATGTTGCTGTAGTAAATGGGAGCGCCGAAAATAAGCGCATCTGCAGACTGCATCATCTCAAGAATAGGAGAAAGGTCGTCCTTCATAGCGCATTTTCCATGCTCACCGCCTTTCAACTTGCAGGAAAAGCAACTGATACAGCCCTTATATTGAAGCTGATACAGGTGTATCATGCGAGTTTCCATTCCCATGGATGCCGCACCATCGAGAGCTGCCTGAAGCATGGATGCCGTATTGCCGGAACGCCTTGGGCTGCCATTCAATGCAAGTATCATTCTCCGCCTCCTGGATATCCAAAATCGTTGTTTCAGCATAAGAGACATGGGAGGCGGAAGCAAGGGCAATCTTGCCCCACGCGGCGCTCTTGGTTACAATGCCTCCATGAACATCATCGCCCACCTGCATACAGATCTGCCTACAAAGTTCGGAGTCCCGCGTCAGAGCGGGCTTGTCGATTCGCTGAAATCCCGCCTCGTTTTCACGCCCGAGTTCCGTGATCCGGAAGCCCTTCGAGGTCTGGCGGAGTTTTCTCACATCTGGCTGATATGGGAGTTTTCTCAGGCAAAGAGAGATTCCTGGTCGCCAACGGTCAGGCCACCGCGGCTTGGCGGGAATAAAAGACTGGGGGTGTTTGCCACGCGCTCTCCGTTCCGTCCGAACGCCTTGGGGCTTTCCTGTGTTCGCCTTGAGAGAGTGGATCTGCATACGCCGGAAGGACCTGTTCTGTATCTGGCCGGGGCCGACCTCATGGATGGCACACCGATCTACGATATCAAGCCGTATATCCCTTATGCGGACTGTCATCCCGAGGCGAGCGGCGGGTTCACATCGCCGCTGGAAGATGCCCCGTTGGACGTGGATTTCCCGGCTTCGTTTCGCGCTCCGTTCACTGAGGAGCAGCAGAAGGCTGTCATCGGGATACTTGAGCGCGACCCCCGGCCCCATTACCATGACGATGAACAGCGCGTTTACGGGATGGCATTCGGCGGCTATGATGTCCGGTTCCGGGTGATCGGGAATACCGCCGTCGTGTGTGACGTTCTCAGGCGCGGGGAGTGAGCGATGGCTAGCGGATGGGCACAGGATGGTGCGGTCGATGCTCAGATACAGGATTCCATCAATGATGAGATAGCACGCGTGCGGCGCAGGCTTGCAGGAGGCGTGAGCCTGGAAGAATGTGAGGAGTGCGGAGCCGTGATCCCTCTTGCAAGAAGAAAAGCTATGCCCGGAGTGCGGCTCTGTGTCGAGTGTCAGCAGGATGCGGATAAAACGGAACAGGCGTTCAGTCTTTACAATCGTCGGTTCAGCAAGTCCAGTCAGCTCAAGTGATCGTTCCGCAAAATGGATGGGGTGCGTCTGAAAGTCCACTAATTATCCGATGGTACCAGTGCCAGAATAGACTTGAGTTTGGATTTGTGCTAAGAAAAAAATACCCAATCAGGAGGATACCGTCATGATTTCTCGTGAAGAACGCAAAGTCAATGTCATCGCCGCCCTCAACAAGGCAAGAAGCATGGAACTTCATGCTATTCATCAGTACATGAATCAGCATTACAATCTTGATGATAAGGACTATGGCGAACTTGCCATGAATATGAAGCTCATCGCCATCGACGAGATGCGCCATTGCGAAATGTTCGCTGAGCGTATCAAGGAGCTTGGTGGCGAGCCCACGAGCGACCTCGCCGCTGCCGTAGTCAAGGGACAGGATGTGAAGACTATCTTCAGTTCCGATGCCGAAGCTGAAGATGAGACCATCTATGTGTACAACAATCTCCGCAAAGAATGTGCGGATAATGGTGATATCCTGACGGCCAAACTCTTCGATACCATCATCGAAGAAGAGCAGGCTCACATGAACTACTTCGATAATGTCAGCGGTCACATCGAAACTCTCGGCGATACGTATCTTTCCAAGATCGCCGGCACGTCTGCTTCTACTGGCGGTGCAAGCAAGGGCTTCGTGTTGAACAACGGAGCTAACTAGGATAACTCAGCACCGATAGGTTGAGAGAAAGCGTATCGGCATAGATCTCCGGATCTTGCTCGTGAAAAGTAAAGCCACGTATACGTTCCTGTTCGCGGGAGCGTATACGTGGCTTTGACGTTGCAGAATTTTGGTCTGTCAGAAAGGATTCAGTGGCAAGGTCAGATGATGTCTGCAAAAAAGCCCTATCAAGTTTTGCGACTTGATAGGGCTTTTGCTTTCAATATGGCGGAGAGGAAGAGATTTGAACTCTTGGTACCTTTCGGGTACACACGATTTCCAATCGTGCTCCTTAAGCCGGGCTCGGAAACCTCTCCACGACAGGTGTTGCTTTTAGTCTAGAATCTTAAGGGAGTCAAGCAAAAATCTTCTTGCTCCTTAAAAATTATGACGTCGAAGCAGCCATGATCAAACATAAACCCGCCGTTGAACTGTGAGCTTTGGTTGATAGAACTACAAGGAAGGGTGCATTGATAACCAATCCAAATAATTGATCATATAACTCACTGCGCATCGTCAGTGATTCTTTTTAACCTCTATTATCCAGGCTTGGCAAGCTCTATTTTTCCCGCGATGATGTGCTTATTCTTTCAAGTTTTGCTTTAACTTTTTTTGAGTGTGAGCGGCGGATTTCGAGAGTGTTTAAGAGATGATCATAGGCAAAATTTTCTCGAATTTTGCTTTTTTAGACGTATATTTTTGCCGATAGAATCATGCTCTTAGAAAACAGAAATTATTCCTAAAAAGGTAACAAATGTATTCAGCTTTGGTAACATTTATGACCCCAAAAATGAGGTATCTCTGAACGGTTAGCGAGAAAAAATTAGAATTTTAGGCAAAGGGATCGAACTAACTTTGTAACAAGGCGTGGAAAATGGCTACTGAGGGCACCAAGATGGGCCGTACGCACAAACAAAAAAAGCTCCGACCTGAGATAGGCCAGAGCTTTTTTAGCAAAGTTTGTTGAGATGGCTTGTGCGAACTGTGCGGTCAGCACCAATCACCTTAATACCAGTCAGATTCTTAGCTGTATCTATCTCTAAAGGTTCATTTATATCCCAGTGATAGCCCGAACTTGGTTATCTTTGTGGCGAGAACTTCTCCGGCATGGTAATATTCCGATAATTGGCATCGCATCGTTCCGAAGTGTTGTCATCGTTCCGCACTTTCCGTATCATCCTGCCAAACGGAGGACGACTATGTTCATGACAGTTAAGCAGGCAGCAGAGAAGTGGGGCATATCGGACAGACGCATCCGTATCCTTTGTGCCGAAGGCAAAATTCCTGGAGTGGAACAGCAGGGTCGTGCATGGAGGATTCCCGTTGAGGCCTTCAAACCCTCGGACGGACGCTTCAAGTCGAAAGAAAGTCTGCTTGAAGCCATCGACCGCAAGAAAGCCGAACTGAATTCACGGCGTCCTCTTACCGAGTGCGAGGTTGCTCGACTGCGTGAGGAGTTCACGGTCGAATATACCTATAACTCCAACGCGATAGAAGGGAACACCCTTACCCTGCGCGAGACGGATATGGTCTTGCGCGGCCTGACCATCGACCGCAAGCCGCTCAAGGATCACCTGGAGGCCGTGGGCCACAAGGAGGCCTTCGACTTCGTATGCGAACTAGTGAAAGACCGTGCGCCGCTGAATGAGAGTGTTATCCGGCAGATACACTACCTTGTCCTTGCCGACAAAAAAGATGACCGCGGTGTTTACAGGCGTATCCCCGTGCGCATCATGGGCTCTCATCATATTCCCACCGAGCCACTGCTCATCCAGGGCGAGATGGAAATGCTGCTGACCGCCTATGCCGCAGACGAACGGCATATCGTCACGAAGCTGGCGTGGTTCCATATTGTCTTTGAGGGCATACATCCTTTCATCGATGGTAATGGCAGAACGGGCCGTCTTCTGGTCAATCTGGAACTTATGAAAGCCGGACTGCCTCCCATCGACATCAAGTTCACTGACCGAATCGCCTACTACGACGCCTTCGATGCCTTCCATGTGAAGCACGACCTCTCTGCTATGGAGAAACTTTTCGCCCGCTATCTAAATGAACGGTTGGATGCCTATTTGGCTATGCTGGCAGAAAACTGAAATCGTTTCAGATTGCTCAATTGATGGGATAATGAAGCAGGGAGCTATGACTCCCTGTTTCATTATGTTTATGAGATACGATATTTTCTTCTATTTCCGTAGTTCTGTGAGGCCAGCAGACCTAGCTCAGTAAACTTTAGTACAAAGGTTCGTATCGTCGCATAGGCGGCGTTTCCGTACTCCTTTTCGAGTTCCTTCGTTGAGAACTCCGCCTTGCCGTATGTCGAGCAGACAAACTCCCACAGGGATTTTTCCTTTTGAGAGCCTTCGGAATGGGCAAGCGGAAATACCACGAATAGTCTCTTCGTTGGAGATACATACAGAAAAACCCCTATCAAGTTTTGCGACTCGATAGGGGTTTTTCTATGAAACTTTGACTTCCAGTTGTAAGTTACAGCGGTAATACCTCTGTTTTTATCAACTAAGTCAATAAGTTCAATGTCTGGCGGAGAGGAAGAGATTTGAACTCTTGGTACCTTTCGGGTACACACGATTCCAATCGTGCTCCTTAAGCCGGGCTCGGAAACCTCTCCGCGACAAGAGGAGTTTTTAGTACAGATGCCGAAAAAGGTCAAGCGAAAAAATGCGATTTTTATTTTTCGCTTACTGCACTTTGCTCAGAAGGATCTTGCCGAATTCTGTGCAGGAGACAGGGCGAGCATTTTCCATTTCGGCGGCCAGGTCAGGGGTAACAGTTTTCTCTGCGATGGCGGCGAGAATAGCATTTTTGACCTTTTCCGCAGCTTCGGGGAAGCCCATGTGGCGAAGCATGAGGGCACCGGAAAGCAGAAGGCTGCCGGGGTTCGCGATATCCTTACCTGCCGCCGTGGGAGCTGTGCCGTGGGTGGCTTCAAAAAGGGCCAGAGTATCGGACATGTTCATGCCGGGAGCCATGCCCAGCCCGCCAACCTGTGCGGCCAGCGCGTCGGAGATATAGTCGCCGTTCAGGTTCGGCAGGGCGAGCACGCTGTACTGATCAGGGCGGATGAGCGCTTCCTGGAACATCGCATCGGCAATGCGGTCCTTGATGATGACCTTACCCGCGCTGTTTTCCGGCGTCGCTTCCTTTTCAGGGATCGTCACATCACCAAATTCCTCGCGGGCCACGTCATAGCCCCAGGCACGGAATCCACCTTCCGTGAACTTCATGATGTTGCCCTTGTGGACTATGGTGACGCTGGGAAGTCCGTTGTCGAGGGCGTACTGGATGGCACGACGGACCAGTCTTCTGGAGGCGAATTCAGTCATCGGTTTGATACCGATGGCGGAGGCTTCACGGATGTTGGCCCCGAATTCATCACGCAGGAATGCACCGAGCTTCTCAGCCTGTTCAGTGCCGGCGGCATACTCGATCCCGGCATAGACATCCTCGGTGTTCTCTCGGAAAATGACCATATTCACACGTTCGGGGTGCTTGACCGGAGTGCTGATCCCCTGGAACCAGCTCACAGGGCGAATGCAGGCGTACAGGTCGAATGTTTGGCGGAGAGCAACATTCAGACTGCGTATCCCGCCGCCGACAGGCGTCCCCAGCGGGCCTTTGATAGCCACAGATGCGGTGGCCAGCGTATCGAGCGTTTCCTGAGGGAGAGGAGAACCAGTCAGTCGAACGGCCTTTTCGCCGGCAAGCAGTTCTACCCAGTTGATTTCATGTTCACCCTGAGTCGTGGCTTTCAAAGCCGCGTCAAGCACGGGGCGCGTGACATTCCAGATCTCGGGGCCTATCCCGTCACCTTCGATCCAGTATACGGTATGTTTCATGGTACGCCTCTCATAGCGAAAGCTGAACAGCTCTCTTTTGTTTTGGTGAAGAAAAATAACGCGTAGCCATCTTTCGATGGTGTGCAGGCATGGCTAATTCAGTGATATCATTCAGTTCAATGAATCTGTGGGGGATGTGTGAAAGCCGGGCGGTCATCTGGTCGAAGTCGAGGTCCTCGGCCGATGCGACCCGAAAGAAATGAGCTGTCAGCCTGTGG
>JAFWYI010000059.1 GCA_017522745.1 Mailhella sp. | reverse complement strand
TCCCGGCTTCCGCAAGGGCAAGGCCCCCGCTTCCGTCATTGAAAAGCGCTTCCCCGAAGAAGTCATCGGCCGCGCTACTGAAACCCTGGTGGAACGCCGCGTTGCCGACATCATCAAGGAAGAAGACCTCAAGCCCATGTCCCGCCTCGACTTCGAAGGCGAACAGATCGCTCGCGGCAAGGACCTCAACTTCTCCTTCACCTTCGAAACTCTTCCCGATGTGAAGCTCCCTGAAGACCTTTCCGCCCTCACCGTGGAAATGGAATCCACCGAAGCCACTGAAGAAGAGATCGCCGCTTTCACCACCCGCCTGCTCAAGAGCACCGCTACCCTCGAAGAAGTGACCGAAGAACGCCTGCCCCAGACCGGCGACGTGGTCACCATCGACGTGGACGGCGACGTGGACGGCAAGCCCGTTCCCGGCATGAAGGTGGAAAACTACAGCATCCAGCTTTCCGAACCCAAGGAAGGCAAGGAACTTTCCGAACTCGACAATATCATCCGCGGCCTCAAGGCTGGTGAAGAAGGCACCGGCTCCATGGTCTGCCCTGAAGATCACCTCGATGAATCCCTGCGCGGCAAGACTGTCGACCTGCGCGTGAAGCTCCGCAAGATCAGCCGCGAGATCCTCCCCGAAATGGACGAAGAATTCGCCAAGAAGTTCGGCTTCCCGGATCTCGACACCCTCAAGGGCATGATCGCCCAGCAGGCCGCCCAGTCCAAGGCTGACCGCGTCCGCACCGACGCCCAGCAGAAGCTCATGGATTCCGTCCTCGAAGGTCAGGACTTCCCCCTTCCCGAAGCTGTCGTGAAGAACCAGCAGATGGAATACGAAGCTGAGATCCGCGACTACCTCGAACAGCAGGGCATGGACAAGACCGCCGTGGACGAAAGCCTGAAGAACATGACCGAAGAGACCCGCAAGCAGGCCGAAGAACGCGCCCGCATGTTCGTGTTCCTCGCCGCCCTCGCCCGCCGCGAAAAGATCGAAGTGACCGCTCAGGAAGTGGATATGCAGATCATGCAGATGGCCCAGCAGTACAAGCAGGACTTCCGCCAGCTGCGTGACGCCATGTATCAGAACGGCGCCGTGAATGACATCCAGGACCGCATGGTGAACAGCAAGGCCCTCGCCCTGATGTTCGAAAAGGCCCAGAAGGTCGCCCCCGAAGCCGCCGCTGAATAAGTATCTATGAAAAAAGGCGTGTTCCTCGGCTCAGGTTGGGGAACACGCTTTTTTAACAGCGTCCGCCGCCTGCCCTGTCAGGTACAGGACACGCCAATAAGGAGTCATCCATGACTATACCTTTCGTTATCGAGAACACCGACCGCGGTGAACGCTCCTACGATATCTATTCCCGTCTGCTCAAGGATCGCATCGTCCTCCTGTGCGACGAAGTGAACGATGCCACGGCTTCCCTTATCTGCGCCCAGCTCCTCTTCCTCGAATCTCAGGATCCTGAGAAAGAGATCTACATGTACATCAACAGCCCCGGCGGTTCCGTCACGGCGGGCATGGCCATCTACGATACCATGCAGTTCATCGCTCCTCCCGTGGCCACCATGTGCATGGGTCAGGCCGCCAGCATGGGCGCCTTCCTGCTGGCCGGCGGCGCCAAGGGCATGCGCTATGCCCTGCCCAACAGCCGCATCATGATCCATCAGCCATCTTCCGGCACGCAGGGTCAGGTAACGGACATGGAACTCCATGTGAAGGAAAGCCTGCGCCTCAAGAAGATGCTCAATGCCATCCTCGCCGAGAACACCGGCAAGAGCGAGAAGATCGTGGCTGCCGCCTGCGAACGTGACAACTTCATGTCTCCCGAAGAAGCCGTGAAATTCGGCATCATCGACCGCATCCTCACTTCCCGCCGCGACGTGGCGGACATTGCTGGAAAGTAATATGAGCGAAGATCAGGAAATGTTCTGTTCGTTCTGCGGTAAGAGCAGCAACGACGCCAAGCACTTCGTGGTGCAGGGCGATGTGGCCATCTGCGACATGTGCGTGGGTGCCTGCGCCGCCATCATGGCCGAAGAAGATCAGAAGCTCACCGAAGGTGAAGCTCCTGTCGGTCTGCTCACGCCTCAGGAGATCAAGGCCCGCCTCGATGATTATGTCATCGGTCAGGACACGGCCAAGAAGATCCTCTCCGTGGCCGTGCATAACCACTATAAGCGCGTGTTCCATGCCGGCGCCATCGACGGTGTCGAACTGGAAAAGAGCAATATCCTGCTGCTCGGCCCCTCCGGCAGCGGCAAGACCCTGCTCGCCCGCACGCTCGCCCGCATCCTCAAGGTGCCCTTCGCCATTGCAGACGCTACCACCCTCACCGAAGCCGGCTACGTGGGCGAAGACGTGGAAAACATCCTCGTCCAGCTCCTCCAGAATGCCGACTACGATCTCGATGCAGCCTGCAAGGGCATCATCTATATCGACGAGATCGACAAGATCTCCCGCAAGGCCGACGGCCCTTCCATCACCCGCGACGTTTCGGGTGAAGGTGTGCAGCAGGCCCTTCTGAAGATCATCGAAGGCACTGTGGCCAGCATCCCGCCCAAGGGCGGCCGCAAGCATCCCCAGCAGGAGTTCATCCGCATGGATACCTCGAACATCCTGTTCATCATGGGTGGTGCCTTCATCGGCCTCGAAAAGCTGGTGGAATCCCGCTCCCGCGGCACCACCATGGGCTTCGGCGCCAATATCGAGAAGAAGACCGAGCATCGCCTCGGTGAGCTGCTCGACCGTCTCGTACCTTCCGACCTCGTGCAGTTCGGTCTCATCCCCGAATTCATCGGTCGTATCCCTGTCATCACCCACGTGGAAGAACTCGGCGTGGACGACCTTCTCCGCATCATGAAGGAACCCAAGAACGCGCTAGTCAAACAGTATCAGAAGCTGTTCGAGCTGGACGGCGTGACCCTGCACTTCGAAGAAGAAGCTCTGCGCGCTGTGGCCGAAAAGGCCCTTGAGAACAAGACCGGTGCCCGCGGCCTTCGCAACGTGCTTGAGAACGTGATGCTGGATATCATGTACGAACTGCCCACGCTGAAGGATGTGGATACCTGCACCATCACGCGCGGCGTTATCGAAGGTACCGAAAAGCCCCTGCTCGGCCACAGCGCCGCGTAGAGGCATCGACTGTCATTTTTCCGGGGAAGACTCCCCGGCCCCTCGATGTGCGTTCCGTCCCTTTCGTTTCGCGATGCGGGGCGGAACGCATTTTTGCATCAGGGAACTATCCCGAGGTTTCTATGGCTGAACAGACTACACTGGAACTGCCGATAATCACCCTGCGTGAAGTGGTGATGTTCCCCGGTGCCGTCATGACCTTCCATGTCGGCCGCTCTGCTTCGGTGAACGCCATCAACAGCTCCGTCACCGAATACGACAAGCACATCTTTCTTGTGGCGCAGACCAATTCCGCCATCGAACGGCCTGGCCTTTCCGACCTGTTTACCGTTGGCGTGGTCAGCCGCATCCAGCGTGTGGAGCGCCTGCAGGACGGAACGATAAAGCTCGTCTGCGAAGGGCTTTACCGCGCCTCGTGGCTGCCGCTCAATGCCAGCTCTCCCTTTGGCGACCGCGCTTTCCCCAGACTGCGCACCCGCAAGTTGGAAGAGTCCATCCTTGAAGATGAAGAACTGCCCGCCGTGGTGGAAGCTCTTCAGGAAGCCCTTTCCGAAGCCACCCGCCAGAATCGCCGCATCACGCCGGAACAGCTGGCCGCCTTTGCGCTCATCGAAGAACCGGGCGCACTGGCCGACGCCGTGGCTCCTGTACTCAAGGTGGATTATCTGCACAAGCAGTCCATACTTGAGACGCTCGATCAGGGAGAACGTCTGCGTCAGGTCTATCAGTATCTGGGCGGCGAACTCATCCATTCGCGCATCGACAAGACCGTGAAGAGCCGCGTCAAGGCGCAGATGGAGCAGAACCAACGCGAGTATTACCTCACCGAAAAGATCAAGGCCATCCACAAGGAACTGGGCCACGACGATATCCAGGCCGAGCTGCTGGAACTTGAGGAACGCCTCAAGGCCAAGAACATGCCTGAAGATCCTCGCGAAAAAGCCCTGCGCGAACTGCATAAGCTGCGCCAGATGCAGCCCGGCTCGGCCGAATATGTGGTGGGTCGCAACTACGTGGACTGGATACTCGACCTGCCGTGGAACGACCTCAAGGAGATTGATATCGACCTCGACAAGGCCCGCGGCGTGCTGGACGGCGGTCATTACGGTCTGGAAAAGGCCAAGACCCGCATCCTCGAATATCTTGCCGTGCAGAAACTTTCCGGCGCACTCAAGGGTCCCATCCTCTGCCTCGTCGGTCCTCCCGGCGTGGGCAAGACCTCGCTCGCCAAGTCCATCGCTGAAGCTACCGGCCGCGACTTCGTGCGCATCTCCCTTGGCGGCGTGCGCGACGAAGCCGAGATCCGCGGGCATCGCCGCACCTACATCGGCGCGCTCCCCGGTAAGATCATCATGGCGCTCAAGCGGGCCAAGACCAATAACCCGCTGTTCTGCCTCGATGAGATCGACAAGATGACCGTGGACTTCCGCGGCGATCCTGCTTCCGCCCTGCTGGAAGTACTCGACCCGGAACAGAACAGCACGTTCAACGATCATTACCTCGACATGGACTACGACCTTTCGCAGGTGTTCTTCATCACCACTGCGAACTCGAAGTCCGGCATCCCCGCCCCCCTGCTCGACCGCATGGAAGTGCTGGAACTCTCCAGCTATCTGGAAGGTGAGAAGGTGCAGATCGCGCGTCAGTTCCTGCTGCCCCGCCAGTGGAAACTGCATGGCCTCAAGCCCGAGAACATGAAGCTCTCGGACAATGCCCTGCTGGAAGTCATCCGCTCCTACACCCGCGAATCCGGCGTGCGTAACCTTGAGCGTGAAGTGGCGGCCCTGTGCCGCAAGGTCGCCATCCAGCTCGTGGAAGGCGGCGATACCTCCCGCTGTGTGACCATCTCGCGCCAGAACCTCGGCAGCTTCCTCGGTGTGAAGAAGTATCGCCACGATGAACGCGAGACCCGCGCCCTTCCCGGCGTCGTGGCCGGACTCGCCTACACCGGCGCTGGCGGCGACCTGCTCTATATCGAGACCGTTGTCATGCCCGGTACCGGCAAAGTCCAGGTCACGGGCAAGCTCGGCGAGGTGATGAAGGAATCTGCCCATGCCGCTTTCTCGTGGCTGCGGTCGCTGTCCTGCCGCCTCGGCCTGCGCGCGGACTTCCACAAGGATATCGACCTGCATATCCATGTGCCCGAAGGTGCTGTGCCCAAGGACGGTCCCTCGGCCGGTATCACGCTTGCCACGTCCCTCGCGTCGGCCCTGCTGGGCATCCCTGTGCGCGATGACGTGTGCATGACCGGCGAGATCACCCTGCGCGGACGCGTCCTGCCCATCGGCGGCCTGCGTGAAAAAATCCTCGCCGCCCGCCGCTCCGGCATGAAGACCGTACTCATTCCGGCCGATAACGAAAAAGATCTGAAGGAAGTGCCCGAAGAGATCGTGAAATCGCTCGATATCAGACTCGTCTCCCACGCAGACGATGTCCTACCCCTCGCCCTGCTCGCCAGCAAGGAAGAGATCTTCTCCGGCGAATGCTCCGACTCCCTCATCCACTCCCTGCGCTCCCCCCGCGCCTTCTCCAAAGACCTCGGTGGAGCCGTGCTGTAAGAACGAAAGGAATCGGGGCTCCGCCCCGTCCCCCGTCGGGGGAAATGATTTCCCCCGAGCCCCCTCAATTGCGAACG
>JAFWYI010000058.1 GCA_017522745.1 Mailhella sp. | reverse complement strand
TGAAGCCTCACGATGTGGTGAACATGCAGTACACATCCGGCACCACTGGCTTCCCCAAAGGCGTCATGCTTTCGCACGTGGGCATCGGCAACAATGGGCGCGCTGTGGCGGAACGGCAGGAGATGACGGAGCTGGACAAGCTGGTCGTTCCTCTGCCCTTGTTCCACTGCATGGGCTGTGTCCTCGGTGTGCTGGGCTGTGTTTCCTGCGGGGCGACCATGGTCATCCTTGAGTCCTTCTCGCCTGAGCGTGTGATGGGCGCCATCCAGGATGAAAAATGCACCGGCATCTATGGCGTGCCTTCCACCTATATTTCCATACTCGGGCATCGCCGCTTCGAGCAGTACGATTTCAGCTCGCTGCGTTTCGGCCTGATGTCCGGCGCTGTCTGCCCTGAGCCTCTGGTCCGGGAAGTGATGGAGCGCATGGGCATGAAGGCCATCGTCATCCCTTATGGTCAGACTGAGACCTCGCCCGCTATCACTATGACAGGTATGGTGGAGAGCGAGGAACATCGTTTCCGTTCGGTGGGCCGAGTGCTTGGCGGTGTCGAGATGGAACTGCGCGATCCTGTTACTCGCAAGCCTGTTGCGCCGGGTGAACAGGGGGAGATATGCACCCGCGGCTATCACGTGATGAAGGGCTATTTCAACATGCCCGAAGCTACGGCCGAGACCATCGACGAAAACGGCTGGTTGCGCACTGGCGACCTCGGTTCTGTGGATGAGCAGGGATATCTGTGTATCACCGGGCGTATCAAGGATATGATCGTGCGCGGTGGTGAGAACATCTACCCGCGTGAGATCGAGGAGTTCCTGCTCAGGATGGACGAAGTGAAGGACGTGCAGGTCCTCGGCATCCCTTCCCGCCGTTATGGCGAGGAGATAGCGGCGTTCATCCAGGTGCATGACGGTCGGAGCCTGAAGCCCGAAGATGTGCGCGATTTCTGCCGTGGCCGTATCGCCTGGCACAAGATCCCGCGCTACGTGGCGGTTGTAGACGATTTCCCACGCACCGGCAACGGCAAGGTGCAGAAGTTCAAGCTGCGTGAGCTTTCCAAGGAGCTGTTCCCCAATGTCAAGTAAGCCGCTGATCGTCTACCTTGCGGCGCGCGGTTTCGAACGCGACCTGCTGGACGAACTGGCCCTGCACGGAGTGAATATCCTTGAGGTGAAAGAGCGCCTCGTGCTGGCAGAAGGTCTGTTCCGTTCTGCATGGGCCCAGAATATCTGGCTGGAGCCTTTCTTCCAGCCCATTGCCTCCGTGGGTGAGGCCGTGCGTATCCTCAAGTCCATACAGCGCAACTGGAAGCTCCATGCGGTGGATTTCCATCGCAGGGCGGCGCTCATCGAACAGCAGCTTCCGCCTGTGAAGGCAAAGCCGCTTCCTTTCGGTCAGCCCGCGCCTACGTCTCCTCTCGGCTCGTGGACCCTGTGGGATCGTGATACGCTCCTCGTGTCCGCCACGTGCAGTTCTGCGTTCCCCGATGGTGAAGTGAACTTCGAAGAAGATAAGGTGAACCCGCCGAGCCGGGCCTATCTCAAACTGTGGGAGACCTTCACGCTGCTGGGACGCGGTCCTCAGCCTGGAGAACTCTGCCTTGACCTCGGCTCTGCGCCTGGTGGCTGGACGTGGGTACTCGCCAGCATGGGCGCCCGGGTGATCAGCATCGACAAGTCGCCGCTCGACCCTCGTGTGGAAGCCATGGACGGCGTGGAACATCGCATCGGTTCCGGGTTCGGCCTTGAGCCTCGTCATGTGGGCCGTGTGGACTGGTTGTTCTCCGATATGGCCTGCTATCCGGAACGTCTGCTCAATGTCGTGGTGAAGCAGTGGCTGGAGGCGGATGCCGCCGAAAACTTCGTGTGTACCATCAAACTTCAGGGCGATACGGACCACAAGATGGTGCAGGCCTTCCGCGAGATCCCGGGGTCGGAAGTTTTGCATCTTTCGTGCAACAAGCACGAACTTACCTGGATAAATCTAGGTGAGCGTCGCCGCGCGGCTCTGTAGCTCTGATGCTTTGCGGCACAGTGCATTGCGGGAATCGAGGATTGTTTTGGGCTCTCAAAGTCCTGTGTTTTTCGCTGTAAAATTTTGATTTCGTTACCATACCTCGCTTGACATGATGCGGTTCTCATTCTACTGAGAAAGAGTCCTCTAGGGGCAGAAAACTTTTTGGGAGAGAAAACATGACTAAAGCTGAATTGGTCGAGAAGATCTACGCCAAGAGCGGTCTTGAAACTAAGGTCAAATCCGAAGCGGCTCTTGACGCTATGATTTCGGCCATCACTGAATGCCTCGCCTCCGGCGATTCCATCACCCTGATGGGCTTCGGCAGTTTCAAGGTCGTGAAGCGCGCCCCCCGCACGGGCCGCAATCCCCGTACTAATGAAAAGATCGAGATCCCTGCTTGCTCCGTGGTGAAGTTCCTTCCCGGTAAGGCACTTAAGGAATCCATCAAGTAAGCAGTTTTCCATGCTGTAAAAGCGGGCCGCAGACGTATGTCTGCGGCCCGCTTGTGTTTAAGTCCTGCATCTTCACGCGAAAGAGCAGAGGGGAGGGCTGCCCGGCGTCAGTCGATCTTGGAATCGAGACAGACTTCATTCATCTGCCGCAAATAGTTTTCACAGTTAGCCACATAGAAGGAAAGCGGGGCGGCAAAGCTGTCCCCAAGAAGACCATGCACGAGAAGCTGGCTTATCAGTTTTTCCAGCCGCAACACTTCCTGCATCCGCAGGAGGACTATGCGTTCACTTGGCGAGAAGCGGCGCAGATGCCGTTTCAGCGCATAGTTCGCGCGAGGCTGATAGAACCAGAAATACATGAGGTCCAGCGCGTTGATGATAAGGGCGAGCCTGAACTGCGGGTCGCGCTTTTCCAGTTTGTCGAGCAGGGCTGCCGGATGGGTAAGCATGTTGAGGACGTTGTTTTCCGGGAACATGGCTTCCAGACGGCTGTACAGTGCGAGGGCAGACTTCAGCCGCGTATGGTAGTCGTTCATGCGCAGGCGAAGGTTGCGCTCGCGATCGGCCATGCCGTCCGCAAAGCCTACGGCGGTGTCGGATGCCAGTTTTACGACGAACACTGTGAAAGGAACGAGCGTGGCCGCCTCATGTCCCATCGCACCCGCCACAGAGACGAGGATATGGTGGAACACGACCATGAGCGGCAGGGAGAGCAGCGTACAAAGGGCATCGACAAGCAGACTGCGCGTGGAAAATCCTCGCAGCACATGGGTGAACATCTTGAACAGCCCGAAGGCCACGCCCAGTGTCGCATAGGTGGCCACAGGCGCGTTCAGGATATCCATGCCGAATTCCTGATCCAGCAGGCGTATCCTCAGCAGCCATTCCAGCAGTATCACGGAAAGTCCGTTGAACATGAGCGAGACATAGACGCTGGGCCAGACCACGTAGCTTTTCCAGTGCAGCAGGGAGGAGCGGTGCAGACCGCCGTTGCCCAGTACCGACTGCACGATGTTCCGCACTGCCGAGATGAGGAACCATAGTGGCGCGCCAAGCCAGGCCATGTTCCCGCTCTGCGTCATCAGGAACGTCAGGAACGCCGGGATGAAGCCGATGAAGAAGCGCAGACCGTTGGCAAGGCTGGAGTTGAGGTAGTGCAGTTTTTCCGTGAAGGAGATCTTTTCTTCCTTCTTCTGCCGGAAACCGTTGGATGATGTTTTATCCGTGCCGCCCAGAGTGACGATGTTGCCCTGCAGGGAGTCATCCCCGGTGGCGATGCTGCAGTGGCCGTCGTTGCACACGATGGTATTCTCCGAGACCGGTATCCACTCGGTCTGCTGCTGTTGACCGAAATGGCGCAGTCCGGGGAGGCGGCGAATGAAGGAGATGAAGGGCGAAAGTTCCTCTCCGGGCATGTGGGAAGTGTACGTCACCTGTTCCAGAAGTTCTGTACGCAGAGGAAGGAGCAGGTGGGCGGAGCGGCGCGGATCGTCCAGTTCACGGCGGGCACGGAGCGGCAGTGTTTCGGGATAGGCCAGCCCCATGCCGTAACGCGGTCCGGGTCGGCTGGTGGAGTCCGTCCCGAACGTGGCGCGTAGTTTCACCGTCTGGTAGTAGCCGCAAAGTACCGGGATATTCTGCAGGATGATACGCAGTTTGCGTGTCCGGGCCGATTCCTTGACCGTGGAAGAAGAGAAGTACTCCTCCATGTTTTCCTGATCCTGCAGAGGGTCGGAGGGCGAGCCTTCCTGCAGCATGGCAAGGATGAGCTGTTTGAGGCGCGGTACGGAACCGTCGTTGATAGCTCTTTGCAGCTCGTTTATCTGCTTGATGGGGGCAAGGTCGCCGTTTTGCCAGTCCTTCAGGTTGAACAGCTCCAGATGGGTGATGCGGCCCTGACAGTCCCAGAGCAGGTCCAGCACGTCTTCCGCGGAAAGTTTTGCCAGATTGAGCGTGACGCGGCAGCCGCTCCGCAGGGCGTTGAGGCGGGCGAGAAGTTTTGCAGGGGGCTGGTTCAGTAATTCGGGGCAGTCGGTGGCATCGCAGGAATGCTGAAGATAGGCCGATTCGGGGCAGATCTGCGGGTCGTTCAGGCGGGCAAGGATAGTCTCCGTCGTGAACGTATCCAGCTTTTCCAGATCTGCAGAGGCATTCTGCTTCTGCTCTTCCGAACTTTCAGGGTCAAGGAGGATGGCCTGCAGGCTATGAGCCTGAGCCTTCATGAGAGGGAAGATCTTCCTGTGTATGAACTCCGCAAGGTGCAGGAGAGAGGCCTGCCCGCTTCCGACGAAACTGATGAATTCCCGCAGGCTGAGTTCCTGCGGTTCTCCGCCAAGCATGGGGGCCAGCCTCTGCCGTTCCGTGTCGTTCCAGATCTCGAGGATGCTGAGGATACGCCGTTCCAGCCAGCGGGTGGCAGCCCTGCCTTCATTCATGAGCGTGGAGATGGACGGCGAGGACAGGAAGGACAGGAATTCCTCGGCGTTGGCGAAGCCGCGCGGTATCCAGATAAGATCGACGAGATGCCCCCGGTGGGGAGCGTGGAAAAGGAGCCCGATGCGGACGGAGATATCCATGATCTCTGCGGCTCGGAGCAGTTCCCGGGCGGCTTCCGGCGAAACGTAATTGTAGTAGATGACCGTAAGGGAACGGATGCCCTTGAGCCAGGCATCCATGATGAGATGGGTGGCGTTTTTCCGGCCCTTGGTGTTGGCGTCATGCACGTGATTGTCGAAAACAGCCTGATTCCAGGTCTCAGGCATTTCGAGTAGATGATAGCGGTGGAGCAGACGGCGGACCACGGTGTGCCGGCCGGTGGCGGCCTGCCGGAAATCATGGGCAAGGCGGAGCTGAGTTTCGAAGTCGCCACGCGCGCGGACGAGTTCCTTCATCAGATGGATGAGGACTCTGCCCGTGTTGATACGCAGTGAGGTGCGCGACATGAAGAGGACTTCGTCATGCAGTACCGAAAGAGCTTCCAGGCGGTCGTTGGCCTTTCCCTGTTCGAGTGAATCCAGAAGGCGCAGTACGGATGCCGCCATGCGCAGTTCTACAGGTTCTGCAAGTTCGACGATGCCGTTAGGGCTGAGGTGAGGTCGCAGACGTGAAGAGACCTTCCCATTTTTCACCACGGTCTGGCTGATCATGGCAAGGAATTCATAATCCTGAGAATCGAAGAAAGGAGAACGAGTATCCATGAGCTACCTGTTATATATCGTTACCGATATAGTAGTACGTGCTGGCTTTTGGTGCAAGCTCGCAACAGACAGGAAATGGAAGTTGGGACGAGTGGCAGGGAAAACAGGGGCATCGTTGAGTGCAGAGGGCAGGATATGAGTTTTACAGGGGGGAAGCCGTCTGTTTTTCTCGTGTCCTTGACATGGAATACTCCGGATGCGATACTGACGAGGATATACTCGAAGCGATGGCACTCGCCGCCCTCCTGCCGTGAGACAGGCGGGGGCCGGTCCCACCTCAACCCGGAGTCTGCATGATATCTTTTTTCTCCCCTCGTCTCATAGGAGGCATGGGGATGTTGTTCCTGCTGCTTTTCTGTCTCGTCTGTGCACCTTCAGCCTTCGG
>JAFWYI010000057.1 GCA_017522745.1 Mailhella sp. | reverse complement strand
TTTCCGTCCTCCGTTCAAAACTTTCCAAGATGGTTTTCTGTATCAGGGATACGACACCCCTGGCCAGATCACCTATCGCCAGCAGATGGGTCTGTCTGAATCTGTGGCAGCGCGTACTCGCTCCATGGACGATATGCTTGAGGAACTGGACCAGTTCGAGGTCGTAAGCGGTGTGGTATGCACCCGAGTCACCGACGGTGGCAGCAATGAAGATCTGGTCGAACTGCTTGAAAAATTCCCCGGTCGTTTCATCGGCATGCCCCACATCCAGCCTGCCGATGGCGCTGACGCCATTGCCGAGATCGAACGCCTCGTTGTGAACGGCCCTTGCACCGGCATCTATCTTGAACCCGGCTTCCGCATGGAAAAAATCGTCATGCACGGCGACGATCCTCGCATCGATCCTATCTGGGACTACTGCCAGCAGTACGATATCCCGATCATCCTCCAGTACGGCGGCGGCAAGAATACTATCGAATACTACACGTTCACCGATATTGACCACGTCATGGCCAAGTTCCCCAAGCTAAAGATCATGCTTTCTCACGGCGGCTGGCCGCAGGTCATGGAAGCTATCCATCAGACCTTCAAGCATCCCGGCGTATATATCTCTCCTGACTTCTATTTCGAAGGTTATCCCGGCTATCAGGAATACATCACTGCCGCCAACGGTATTCTTCAGGATAAGATGATCTTCGGCTCCGCCTTCCCGCTGTGCAGTCTGCGCGATTCCATCGGCATGTATCGCCGCAACCTCAAGGAAGAAGTACTGAACAAGGTTATGTACGAAAATGGTGCCCGCTTCTTCAAGCTGAGCGATGCCAAGACGGTCACCCTTCCTGAAAACCACAGCAAATAAGGAGAATGTCATGCATAGAGCTATCGACTGGCGCATGCGCGTTCCGTATGGCAGTTTCAAGGGGTGTGCCATCTTCAAGCTGAGCGAAGACCTGAGCGCAACGTCCAATCTGATGCCTGAATCCGCGCAGAAGTTCTCCATGGATCTTCTCATCAAGGAAATGGACGAATCCGGCGTGCGCGTGGGTGTGGTTCCCTACCGCAAGGAAAACGACAATGACGATATCGCCCGCCTTGTTCAGGAATACCCTGATCGTTTCGCAGGCATGGCTCACATCGACCCCTTTGACGGAGAGAAGGCTCTCGAAGATATCGAGAAGTACGTCGTGAACGGCCCTGCCAAGGGCATCATGCTCGAACCCGGTCAGATCTTCCTGCAGGATTCCCTGACGCCCACCGATCCTCTCTTGTACCCTATTTACGAGTACTGCCAGGAAAAGGGTGTGCTCGTTACTCAGTGCTTCGGCGGCCTCTTCGGCCGTGCCCTCAAGTACTACAATCCCGCTGATATGGATGAGGTGGCCCGCACCTTCCCCAACCTGAAGATCGTGCTCACCCACGGTGGTTTCCCCTACACCACCGAGACCTGCTGGATAGCCTACCATCGCCCGAACGTCTTCCTGTCTCCTGACTTCTGGATGTTCAGCATGAACCCCGGCCACGAACACTACGTGACCGCCTGCAACAACTTCCTGCAGGATCAGATGATCTTCGGCACCTGCTATCCCGCAGTCTCTCTCGACTGGGCCATCGACGACCTTATCCGCAGCGGCGTGAAGGAAAGCGTACTCGACAAGCTCCTGTACGCCAACGCTGCCCGTCTGCTTGGCCTTGAAGGCTAACTCCGTCTGAGGATCACGTCCTCTTTCAACATAGAAAGGCCGCTGTTCCCAACATTCTGGGGTCAGCGGCTTTTTCAGAACCCGCTTTCGGGAGTTCACTATGCTGAAGCATCTCCTCTCCCCTTTCACGATCAAAGGAAAAACGCTCCATAACCGTAGCGTGGTCTCCGCCATGGTGACCAACTACTGCAATGCAGACGGAACGTGTACGGAAACGTTCACTGCGTATCACGAAGCCAAGGCTAAGGGCGGCTTTGGCATGATCATCACCGAAGATTTTGCTGTCTGCCCGGAAGGCAAGGGCTTCCCATTCCTGCCCGGTCTCTGGAACGATGAACAGATCCCCGGCTATGCCGCCTTTACGCAGCGCATCCACGCTCAGGGCGCCGTGGTCATTGCCCAGATCTATCATGCCGGACGGCAGACCAACAGCGCAGTTATCGGATGCGCCCCCGAAGCTCCTTCCGCTATCCCCTGTCCGTTCAGTCCGGATATGCCCCGGGAAATGACGGAAGAGGATATCCGCACCATCGTTTCCAGCTTTGGTGACTGCGCCCACCGTGCAGAACAGGCCGGATTCGACGGCGTGGAGATACATGCTGCCCACGGCTACCTCATCTCCCAGTTCCTTTCCACATATAGCAACAAACGCACGGACAGTTACGGCGGCCCTCTGTTCAACCGCATGCGCTTCCTTCTGGAGATCATGGCCGACATCCGTCGCAAATGCAGTGAAGGGTTCATCGTTGGCGTGCGCATTTCCACGGATGAATTCGTGACGGGCGGACGCACCATTGAAGACACCAAAGCCATCGTTCCTTTCCTTGAACGGGCTGGGGCTGATTATATCCATGCTTCCGCTGGCGTCTATCGTTCCTTCGGCGCTGTCATCCCCACCATGTACTGCCGGCACGGCTGGACGGCAGACCTTGCTGCTGAAGTGAAGAAGATGACCAGCCTGCCCGTCATCACGGTGGGGCGCTTCAACGATCCGTTCCTTGCGGAAAGCGCACTGGCTTCCGGCAAGGCCGATCTTGTCGCCATGGGTCGTCAGTCTCTTTGCGATCCTGAAACCATGAAGAAAGCCATGGAAGGACGATTCGGGACCATCCGCCACTGCATAGCCTGTCATCATGGCTGTGTGGGCAATCTGCTTCAGGGCAAGCCTATCCGCTGTATCTTCAATCCTACGCTGGGCAGAGAGGCTGAACTGCTCCCGGTAACGGCGGAAACTCCGAAGAACGTCATGGTCATCGGTGCCGGACCTGCAGGCCTGCAGGCTGCCATCTCTGCGGCACAGGCCGGACACAACGTCACCGTATTCGAGAAAAAACGCTGGGCTGGCGGGCAGTTCCGACTGGGCGCTGTTCCTCCGTCCAAGGGCGAGATCACATCCTTTATCACCAGCCAGCTTCAGGTGCTGGCAGAACTGGGCGTGGGTGTTCGTTACGGCTGCGATGTCACTTTGGAGACGGTTCGTGCGATAAATCCGGATGTCGTTATCGCGGCCCTTGGTGCGGAACCTGTCGTGCCGCGTATACCGGGATTCGACAAAGCCTTCGTGACAACGGCTCATGCGGTGCTTTCCGGCGATATCAATACCGGCGCAAGAGTCGTAGTCATCGGCGGCGGATGTGTTGGCGCAGAGACCGCCAATCATCTGGCCTCCAATCTCAAAGCTGTCACAGTGATCGAAATGCGGGACAGCATTGCCTCCGACGAAGTGCTGGTCCCCCGCTGGGAACTGCTGGAAGACATGCAGAAGCATCAGGTCGTCATGCGTACTTCCACGACGGTGAAGGAAATCGTCGATGGCGGTGTGACGGTGACTAAGGCCGGTCAGGATGAATTCATTCCCGCAGATACGGTAGTACTGGCGGTCGGTTCGAAGCCGGTGAGTGCTCTTGCGGATATTCTGGAGCAGGCAGGCTTCGATGTTCGCCGCATCGGTGACTGTGCAGAAGTAGGCCTTGCCGGCGCGGCCGTGGAACAGGGGTTCATGGCGGGCCGAACGCTCTAATGTAAACACCTTCCAAGTAAAAAGCTCCCTGCATGATCTGCGGGGAGCTTTTTTGTATCAGAAGTTGGGATTTCAGTGGAAAGATGAAGAGAAATACCGGATAACATATTTGATAAAAGCTTCTTCAAGCTCATTTTTCTCTTGAGAACGAAGGCAGCCGAGATTCGAACAGAGCTTTTCCTTTACGGTGATGAGCTGAAGGCCGTCGATGATAGGATCGTTCTGTTCCACGAGCGAACTATGGATGACACCGACGCACGACTGAGTCAGCAACGTCTGACGCCAGAGTTCCATGGTATTGACAGAGTACGTGATCTCAACATCGCCATACTCAGAAAGCAGAAGCAAGGTAGGATTCATCACTCCGCTGGAGTCAGTCTCCAACGTAGTCGTAGAAGTTGCATAAAGAAGCAGAGGATATTTTAAAAGCTTGCGTATAGGTTCCCGGGAGTTCAGCGAAAGTTTCGGGTCGCAGCAGGCGTAGAAAAATCCTTTATACAGCTCCTGAAACACATATCCATTAGTATGATGCCAGCAGTCAGAAAGAGCCCCCTTTGGCTGCGGCACCTGAAGGAAGCCGATTCGACCGGCGCCATGTACAGGTGGCGTTTCCGTAAATTCCTCGTAGATTCTCCGGGTATCGCTTTCAAACAGGCGAAGCCGCACATCAGGGTAGTCCGTCTGAAATCGCTTAATAACGTTGGGAAGAACATTCCTCTGGAAAAGCATGTTGGAATAAATATACAGCTTGCCAGACAGGTTGTTCCTGATCCTGCGCTGATCCTCTAGGGCCCCCATAAACCCCTGATACTCCCGGAGAACATTTTTCGCAAAATCCCAAAAAAGCTGACCGGAATCCGTAAGTTTTATCTCGCCAGAGACTTTGACCGCCAGTTTTGTATCAAGTTCTTCTTCAAGTCGCTTTATGGACACATGAAGAGCTTGCGGAGTCATGAATAACTTCTGGGCGGCACTCGTCAACGATTTACAACGGATATACTCACGAAACTGAATGAGCTGTTCTATTCTCATCGCTAACCGCCATCATTAAAAATTTCCGCCAACTATAAGTATAATTTTGCTCCATTACATCATAAAAATCAAGCGAAAAAAAGTAGTTACAACATGACAACTAAACACAACGGATACATATCCATTATGGCCACTAAGGAGACCTTTCTCGCGCATCTCGATGTTTCGACAAATAAAACAAATGAGTTCCTGAATATTCCAAGGAAGATGCCAGCATGTCTGCGGAAAAACAACGTCGCCCAATGAAGACGGAAAAGCGCCAGAAACAACGAAAGGGGCCACGACTCATCATCGTAACCCCTTGAAATTCGTGGTGGGTCCAGCGCGATTCGAACGCGCGACTCCCGCTGAAATACTCAAAGGGTAATGATTTCAATAGGTTTTCAACTATACCTGTATCATCTGTAACACCCCTTTGTATCGCATTCGCAGAAACTGAAAAAATCCGCCGAGTTGGCATCGTGTGGGGTATGAGGAATACACCCATAACTATTTTCCATCGCTAATGATTATACCATCAAACCTGTTCTAATTCAAATCAAATCCATATTTTTATGGTGCCAAATTAGGGTATAACCAAAGTAATCACTTAAAACTTAAGAAAAAAGTGTATAGTATAACTTTATTTTTGTATATATTGACATTTTATAAATGGTCCTATAATTCTATTCTTACACAAGTTGATTATAAACTTACAACAGAAAGGAATAGAAGATGAAGATATGTTATAAGCGAGTATCAACGAACGACGGCTCACAGAATACTGAACGCCAATTCTATAATATGGATTTTGACAAAGTATTTGAAGACCACGCCAGCGGAAAGGATATGAACCGTCCTGCATTACAGGAAATGATTGCCTTTTGCCGTGAAGGTGATGTGGTGAGCGTGTGGGACCTGTCCCGCATAGGAAGGACACTTAAGGGCGTGATAGATACTATCACCCTTCTTAACGATAAGGGGGTAACAGTGCATTTCCACAAAGAGAACCTCACCTTCACCGCCAACGATGACAATCCTATCGCCCACCTTCAACTTCACATTCTGTCAGCGGTCTATCAGTTTGAACGGACCATCCTGCTATCCCGTCAGCGCGATGGCATTAACGTTGCCAAGGCAAAGGGCAAGTATAAGGGTAGAAAACCTACCCTGTCCGCAGAGCAACGAAACCTCCTCCTTATGAAACACAAAGAAGGGGTGAGGGTGAGCGACCTAGCGAGAGAATATGG
>JAFWYI010000056.1 GCA_017522745.1 Mailhella sp. | reverse complement strand
TGTCCTGCCGCAGGCCGCGCACGTCGTAGCTGGAAAGGGTGTGGTAGCGGGTGAGGATGTTGCCCGCCACGAGGAAGAGCATGCACTTGGTGAGCGAATGGCAGACGGCATGGAGCATGCCGCCGAACAGCGCACCGCCGCCGATGCCCACGGCAAGGGCGAGTATGCCCATGTGTTCCACGCTGGAGTAGGCCAGAAGGCGCTTGTAATGGCCCTGTCCGACGATGAACACGGCAGCCGTGCCCATGGAGAGCAGACCGAAGAACACCAGCAGATCGCTGGAGAAATCACCAAGGCCGGCGGCGAGCATCACCTGATGGCCGCGCAGTATGCCCAGCAGGGCGCAGTTCAGGAGTGCGCCGGAAAGCATGCCGGAGACCATGGAAGGCGCCTGACTGTGAGCATCGGGCAGCCAGGTGTGCAGAGGGGAGAGACCCATCTTGGTACCGTAGCCCACCAGCAGGAAGATGAAGGCGGCCTTCAGCCAGAGGGCGCTGCCGGAGCCCTGCGTCTCGCGGGCGATCTCTATGAAGGCGGCGAGCTGGTCCATGCCGTGGAGCTTGTCGGAGAATTCATGGAAGGCCACGCTCATGAGTATGTTGCCCAGCAGGGCGAGGGCGATGCCCACGGAGCAGATCATGAGGTACTTCCACGTAGCTTCCATGGAACTCTGATGGCGATGGAAGTAGATGAGCGGGGCACTGGCCAGCGTGGTCAGTTCGATGCCCACCCACAGGGCGCCGAAGTTCGGCGTGGTGGTCACGAGGGTCATGGCCGCCACGAAGAAGCAGAGGCAGGCGAGGAAGCGGGCCTCGGGCGCGTTGGTGAAGAGCTGGCCCTTCTGGATATCGCGCTTGACGTGTTTCTTATCTTCTTCACGCAGGTAGCCCACAGAGTAGAAGGAGGCCGCGAGGAAGAGGATGCTGGCAAGCATGAGGAAGACCACGCCGAGGGCGTCGGGCTGGAGTATGCCGCCCAGAGCGACAGGCCTGGCCCCGGTATTCACCTGATAGAGCGTGATGGTGGCGAGCAGAGTGTGAGCGATGGCCACCAGAGGCAGGAGCATGCGGCGCGGCCATGCACCGGGGAGGAACATGATAGCTCCGGCAATCAGCGGGACGAAGAGGAGCAGTGTGAGCGTCATGGCTAGTCCCTCAGATTACGGAAGCGCACCACGTCGATGGAGTGGAAGGCGCTGTTGATATGATTGATGGCTATGGCCATGACGAAGATGGCGGCGAAGACGTCGAGCAGGATGCTCAGTTCGAACCACATGGAGCCTTCGGTCATGAGCGGGATACCGAGGATGAAGATGCCGTTTTCCGCCACGAGGTAGCCGATGACCTGCGTGAGAGCCTTGGCACCGTTCACCACCACGATGAGCCCGCTGAACAGCGTGGTGAGAGCCACCGGCAGCAGGAGCGGGGGGAACAGGCCCTTGGCCACGGGGATACGGTCCTCCAGCCACAGAGAGAAGGCAAGGCAGGCAAGCCCGGCCATCAGGGGGAGCATGCGGCCAAGGCGCGGGCGCACCATAGGTTCGATGCCCAGCTTATGGCTGACATGGCGCAGGAACACAGGGAAACCGATGCCCTTGAGGGCAAGCACGGCGAGAGCAAGGAACACGAGCTCCGCATGGAGAGCGCCGTCCACAGGCAGGAGCAGGAGCGCGGCCAGCAGTATGCCCTGAACGGCGGAGATCCGGATGAGCATGAGTATGCGGCCAGACCACAGCATGATGAGGTCGGCTATGAGGAGCAGAAGGATGACGAGCTGGAATAACGAGTACATAAGCTACCGAACCAGAGTCAGAATGAGTACGAAAGCGGCCACAGCACCGGAAAGACCGATGAGCGCGGGCACGATATGCATACGCAGGCGGGCCATGACGGATTCGATGACGCCCACGAGCACGGCCGCCCCGAATACGGCGGCGAGAGTGAACAGCGTCTGCATCCACATGGGGAGAGAGGGGACCACGAGGCCGGCCAGCAGGGCCGAGAATATCCACAGCTTCACGGAAGCGCCGTAAAGGATGCAGGCGAGGCTGGGGCCGGAGTGGTCGAGTACCATGACTTCATGGATCATGGTGAGTTCAAGATGCGTGTTGGGGTCGTCCACCGGGATGCGGCAGTTCTCCACGAGCAGCAGTACGCCCATCACGAAGATGAGCAGTATGAGTTCCGGGCGGCCGTTGAGCCATGCCATGGAAGAGAAACCGCTGAACAGCGTGGAAAGCGACATCTCGTCTGCCGGGAAGCCCAGTGAGGAAGCCGTGCTGATGAGTGCAAGCAGGCAGAGGAAGAGGACAGGTTCGCCGATGGCACCGAACAGCGCTTCACGGCTGGCGCCCATGCCTTCGAAGGGAGACCCGGTATCCAGAGCCGCCAGCACGGTGGCGAAGCGGCCCATGCCCAGCAGATAGGCACAGAGGATGAAGTCGCCATGGAACGCGAGGGGCGAAGCCACGCCGCTCAGGGGTAGGAGGGCGAGCGCCAGCACAGCGGTGGCCATGCTGATGATGGGACCTGCGGTGAACACCCACGTGGCGGTATCGCTGATGACTTCGCCTTTACGGACAAGCTTGGCGATATCGTAGTAGAGCTGGAGCACAGGCTTGCCGTGACGTCCGGCGAATTTGGCTTTCACACGATTGATGATGCCCGGCACCAGGGGCGCCAGAGCAAGAGCAAGGACGAACTGGAAGAGATAGAACAGAAGATCCATTACGCCAGCCCCCAGACGAGAAGCGCCACCAGTGTGACGAGTATGTAGAGGATATAGGTATTCACGATACCGTTCTGGAATGCTTTCAGGAAGTTGCAGCCGCGCTGAACGTATTCGAACAGCGGGGCGTACATCTTGCTGCGGACCACGTCGGGCGCGTGGACGCTGAAGCGAGAACGCTGCGGGAAGTGGCTGTCATCCAGCTGCGGCTTGGGATCGGTACCCATCACAGGGCCGAAGATGCGGGCCGCGGGCTCCACGAAGGAGGCCGGGGTGTACTGGATGCGGGACGTGCCGTACTGATAGCCGCAGCCCCAGGTGGGACCGTGTTCGACACCGCGCTTGCCCAGCAGCTTGCGGCGCAGCTTCACGAGACCGGCCACCATCAGCAGGCCGATGATGCTGATAGCCGCGATCTGGCCGAGGAGGTTGTCGGTAGTCGTGATGACGCCCTGAGAGGCGGTAACGAGCCCGTCAGGCATGACAGGGATGAACGCGATGGTGGGCTGTACCATGAGGAAGGCCCACTTCGCACCAAGGCCGAACAGCACACAGGCTGCCGCAGGGATGAACAGCGGCATGAGGTGGCGATTCTCAGGGACATGAGGTTCGGCCGCGAACTGCGTGCGGGGCTGACCGAGGAAGGTCATGCCGTAGGCCTTGAGATAGACGAACGCGGAAATACCGCTCACCAGCATGAGACCCGTGAGTACCACCAGCATGGCGATCTTTTCTTCCATGCCGGGCAGATAGAGGCTCTTGACCAGCGACATGGAGAGGACGAACTCACCAGCGAAGCCGTTGAACGGAGGCAGGCAGGCGATGGATGCCGCGCCAAGGGCGAAAAGTGCGCCGAGCAGAGGCATGCGCTTCTGCAGACCGCCGAGAGAGGTCATGTGTACCGTCCCTACGCTGTGCAGGACTTCACCGGCACAGAGGAAGAGCAGACCTTTGAAAGCGGAGTGGTTGAGCATGTGGAACAGTGCGCCGGAGAAGCCGAGGGCGGCTATCCATGCGTTGGCGCTGTTCACGCCTACAAGACCGATACCCACGCCCATGACCATGAGACCCATATTCTCCACGCTGGAGTAGGCGAGCAGGCGCTTGAGATTGCTCTGACCGAGAGCCTTGAGGATACCCATGAGCGCGGTGAGGATGCCAATGCCCACGAGCAGCCAGGCCCACCATTCGGGATGCGACTGCACCGGACCGAGGAAATCGAAGGCGCGGATGATGCCGTAGAGACCGGCGTTCAGCATAGCGCCGGAGAGCAGGGCGGAAACGTGGCTGGGAGCCGCGGGATGGGCTTCAGGCAGCCAGATGTGCAGAGGGGCGAGACCGGCCTTGGCACCGAAGCCGAGGAAGGCCAGCAGGAAAAGCAGGGTAGCGTGAGCCGGAGCCTTGCTCGCCATGACCGAGAACAGCGTGGAACCGCTTTCCTGCCAGAGCATGGCGAAGAAGGCGATGAGCAGCACGGCGCCGAGGTGGGCGGCGATGAGGTAGACCCATGAGGCGTCCTGCACGAGGCGGTCGCGGTCGTTGAAGTCGATGAGGAAGAACGGCGAGAGCGACATGAGTTCCCACGAGAGCATGAAGAAGAGACCGTCGCGTGCGGTCATCACGCAGGTCATGCCCAGCAGCAGGAGCAGATAGAAGCACCAGTGTGCGCCGAGATTGTGTTCGGCAGGATCACTGTGCCGCAAAGAGATGCTGCCCGAAAGCGCACAGGTGAGGCCGAGTGCGAAAACGGGCAGGAGGAAGAGACGGGAGAGCGGATCGAGCCCCAGAGCGAAGG
>JAFWYI010000002.1 GCA_017522745.1 Mailhella sp. | reverse complement strand
GGTGTAGCGTCTTCCATCACTGTCTACGGCAAGCAGAACATCGTGGGCAGCGCCTACAGCGCGAAGATCATGAAGAGCGGTTCGCAGACCATCTATGCCAAGGGTTACGCTCAGGGCACGACGGTGAGTTCCGGCGGTAAGATGGTGATTTCCGGCGGCGGTAAGTCGTATAAGACCACCGTGAAGGCTGGCGGCTCGATGACAATCCATAAGGGCGGCTTTGCCAATACGACCACGGTTTCCAACGTCGGTGAACTCATCCTCTCCTCCGGAGCTTCGGCGGCGGCTCTCACGGTCAACGGCAGTTCTTACCTGAAGGGCGGCGTGAAGCTCACCGGCACGACCACCGTGGGCGGCTCGCTGAGCGTGGAAGGCACAGGCAACAGTGTGGGCAAGCTCGCGTTCAGTAGCTATGGCAGTGTTGATTTCGAGCTGGTGGGCATTTCTGCGTCCAGCACGGCCTACATGCTGTCCACGTCCACAAGTCAGGCTCTGGGCGGCTCGGAGACCTGTATTTCGGTGTCCTCCGGGCAGGGCTTCGGCGTTTACGAACTGGCGTCAGGCTTCACCGTGAGCTCTGCCAAGGATTTTGTCCTTGTGGTGGATGGCATGTACAGCGGCACGCTGAACGTGGGCTCTTCCGTGACCATCGGCTCCGTATCCTACAGTCTCAGCAAGTCCGGCACGAAGCTGAACTTTACCGTGGCGGCGCAGGAAGGCGGCCCGGATTGCAAGATGGTCATAGGTACGAGCAAGGATGATAATCCCCTCCATGGTACAGACTCCAATGATATCTTCTACGGCGGCGCTGGCAACGACACCATCACGGGCAACGGCGGCCGTGACGTTGCTGTGTACGACACCAACGCATGGGGCAAGGACACCATTGCGGCAACCACGGGCACGATGTCCATCCTGTTCAACGGGGTGAGTGAGTCGGATGTGACGATCCGTCATCTTGGCGACGCGACCTTCATAACACGGAAGTCTGACGGCAGTCAGAACATTGCGGTCGAAGGCTGGAACGCGGACACGCACAACATCGTGTTCGGCGGCACGCTCAGTGCCTTCAACACCTACCTCAACGCGGCTTCGCCCACGCAGACCCAGCGGGATGCCGCCCGCAACGAGGTCTGGCAGAAGACCGGCCTGCTGGCTGGCTAACAAAATGCTTGACCGTTTGCAGGGACTGCCAGAATCTGTAACAGTCCTTGCAAGCGGAAAAGCTCGAGCAGGTCAGCGAGTCTGACCTTATTTCTTACAAACCTAAATTCTCCGTCCGGTTCACATCGGCTTCAGACAGGATATCATCGTGGCATCATTCGGTTTCTTCAAGTCTCGCAAAAACACCTTGAAAGAAGAATGCAGCAGGCTCCCTTCGGTTCTTGCCTGTCTACGTTTTCTTGAGACCCAGTGGCGCAAGCCCGACCCCGCCATGGCGGCGTATAGCGATGATGCCGTGGCTGCCTGTGCTGAAGACCCCGTAGGCTCTGCGCTCACGATCGCTTCCCAGCTTGGGCTCAAGCCGGAACTCTGTGAGGGAACAACTCTGCCCACCGACTATTCCGGTCCTGTTCTCATGGAATGTTCCGATGGGCTCTGGCTCTGTATCCTGTGGTCGGAGGTTCTGCTCTCGCAGGCTGTCACATTCTGGTCTCCCGATACACTGGAGCAATACCGGCAGGAAACCGAAGGATTCAAAAAACGCCTTTCCGGCAGGATGATCATCCTGCGTGGGCTGGCCCGCATGGATGCCGCCGCCCATACTGGCCTGAGCTGTCTTGTCCTCGCTGGGCGGCATCACGGTATCGACATGGACGAACGCCGTCTGGCCCATGAATACGCCATGGAGCATGCCGAACCGACGCTGGAACAGCTTGCCCAGATGGCTGGCGACTATGAAATGAAGCGGCGAATCGTGGACCTGCCGTGGGAAAAAGCTACCAGGCTCGATGAAGGTTATCCCTGCCTCGGTCGGAAGCGGAACGGCTCGTATTTCCTGCTGGCTGGAGTCCTGCGTGAAGAGGAAAATATACGCCTTGCCGTCATCGACCCTGCGCCCTCGACCGAAGACGATTCCGAAACGCGGGGCATCCATCGCTTCTGGACGCAGGAGACCTATGAGTCCTACTCCGAAGAACGCGGCCTCCTGCTCAAGAAACGCTACAAGATAACAGACGAAAACCAGCCTTTCGGCCTGCTCTGGTTCGTGCCTGAGTTCATCAAGATGCGCAGCGTTTTCGCACAGATAACGCTAGCTGTCGTCATGATGACGCTGCTTTCCCTGCTCATGCCGCTATTCTTCCAGATCGTCATCGACAAGGTCCTTCCCAATAGCAGCTTCACCACGCTGAACGTGCTGGGCATAGGCATAACGCTGGCCATACTGTTCAACGGCGGTCTGGAATTCTTACGCAACTACCTGCTTCTGTTCGCCACCCGAAGCATCGACGTGAACACGGCCACGAAGACCTTCAAACACCTCATGCGTCTTCCTGTGCAGTTCTTCGATGCCGTGCCCTCGGGACTGCTCATCAAGCACATGCAGCAGACCGAGAAAATACGCGGCTTCCTTTCCGGCAACCTGTTCTTCACCATACTCGACCTTTTCTCGCTGGTCATCTTTATCCCGTTCCTCATGCTCTACAGCGTGTCGCTCACGGGTATCGTGCTGTTCTTCTCTCTGCTCATGGCGCTTGTCATCATGGCGCTCATCAAGCCGTTCCAGCGCAGACTCGACATCCTGTATCAGGCCGAAGGCAAAAGGCAGAGCCGCCT
>JAFWYI010000055.1 GCA_017522745.1 Mailhella sp. | reverse complement strand
GCCGCATCCACATGGGGGCTTGGTTTCCACGGTAGCGAGGGTGGCGGTTTTGCCGGTACGTGGCTGAGCGCGGTCTCCTTCCATTTCTTCAGCCCTACGGGTTCCTTCCTTGTCTGGGCCTTCATTTTCCTCGTTTCGATGGAGCTTTCCTTCAGCATCTCGTGGCTTCTGGTGGTCTCCGGCCTCGTAGGGTGGATAGCGGACAAGTTTCCTTCCCGAGGCGGCGAGGATGATGAGGAAGATGTGCAGGCAGAGTCGAAGGCTCCCCGCTTTCCTTTCCTTGCCGACTGGCTGGCCCGCAGGAAGAAACAGCCGGAGGTCGTGCCTGTTGCCGACAGGCCGGTACTCGATATCATGCTCCCCAGCAGAGAAGAGGAAGCGGCTCCTGCTTCTCCTGCCTCTGTCATCGCTCTGCCGTATGAAGAGAAGGACGAGCCTTTCATCATCGTTCCCGAAGAGGAGACGAACGATGCCGGCAATGATGTCAGTGATGACGAGCTGACCCGCCTGCTCGACATGGCGGATGAAGGTCTTGCTCGCAGCGCCTCTCAGGATATTTCCGAGGCTTCCGAGGCTCGGCCGCTGACGCTGGAACTTGTTTCCGATATCCCCGCAACGACCATCACGGTCCCGGACTCTCTTCCCGATGTTGCTGCAGAGGAAAGCCCTGTCTCCGCGTCTGTTTTCAGCGACGAGCATCTGTCGCTTTCGCTTGAGGAGGCTCCGGGATCTTCTATGGAAGCCGGAACTCTGGATCTCATGCCGGAGGATATGGTCTCTGCTCAGCCTGCGGAGGATGCGCCCGCTCCCCTTGAACAGCCTGCCCCGCGAGCTACGCATTTCCCCTTCGATGAAGCCTATGCCTCTGTGGATGAAGCTGTTGCCCGTGCCATGGAACATCAGGAGGAGCTGGAGGCTTCTGCTCAGGCGGAACCTGCCCCCATACCCGTACTGCCCAAACGCAAAGAACTGGTCCTGCCTTCCTTCGACCTGCTGGCCCCGCTGCCCGAGGAGGATAGCCAGAGCCGTCCCGACCGTATGGTGCTTGCCACGCAGGGCGATGCCCTCATCACCTGCCTCAAGAATTTCAACGTGAATGCCACGCTGGCCAATATAACTCCTGGGCCTGTGGTCACGATGTTCGAAGTCCGTCCGGCTCCCGGCGTGAAGGCTACGCGCATAACCAATCTTGCCAACGACCTTGCCATGTCGCTCAAGGCGGTGGCAGTGCGCATGCAGGCCCCTGTTCCCGGTACCGATACCGTGGGCGTGGAGGTCCCCAACGAAAAGCGTGGGACCGTCCGTTTCCGCGAGATAGTGGAGAACGACAGCTTCCGTCAGGCGAGATCCCTGCTCACCATCGCGCTGGGCAAGGATACCGGCGGCCGTCCGGTTTCGGCAGATCTTGCCAAGATGCCGCATCTGCTCGTGGCAGGTGCTACCGGTGCCGGTAAGAGCGTATGCCTGAACGCCATCATTCTCAGCCTGCTGTATCGTGCCCGCCCGGACGAAGTGCAGATGATACTGGTCGACCCCAAGCAGGTGGAACTTTCCATGTACGCCGACCTGCCTCATCTCGTGCATCCTGTGGTCACAGACATGGATATCACCAAGAATGCGCTGCTCTGGGCCATCGACGAGATGAATCGCCGCCTCAAGATCTTTTCGACGGTCAAGGTCCGTAACATCACCGGCTTCAACGAGCGTCAGGCCCGCTTGCGTGAGCAGGTGGGGAACGGTGGCCCTGTGCCGTTGGACGAGCATGGACAGCCGGTGGATCTTGCCAACATGCCGTTCCTTGTCATCATCGTCGATGAGCTGGCCGACCTCATGATGGTGAAACGCAAGGAAGTGGAAGGCAGTATCGTCCGTCTTGCCCAGCTTGCCCGAGCCGCGGGCATACACCTCATCATCGCTACGCAGCGTCCCAGCGTGGACGTGGTGACGGGGCTCATCAAGGCGAATTTCCCGTGTCGCATCGCCTTCAAGGTGACCAGCGGGCAGGATTCACGCACTATTCTGGACGGTGCCGGGGCAGAAAAGCTCCTTGGCATGGGTGACATGCTCTTCAAGCCCAACGGCGGGAATATCCAGCGCCTGCATGGTGCGTTCGTCAGCGATGACGAAGTTTCCGCCGTGGTGGAATACTGGAAAAAACAGCAGAAGCCCAACTATCAGGTGGACTTCTCTGAGTTCGGCAACGAGGACGATGATGAGGGCGATGATTTCGGCATGCCTTCCTCTCGCGGCAATGACCTTGTGGATGACCCCATCTATAACGAAGCCGTGCAGTTTGTGATGGAGCGTGGTGGTAAGATATCCATTTCTCTCCTTCAGCGGCGTTTCCGCATCGGCTTCAATCGTGCGGCACGATTTGTGGAGCAGATGGATAAGGACGGCATTCGGAACATGGCAGACGGCCCCCGCACTATCGGGAATTAATTTTTCAGGAAGAACGTATGATACTTGATGGAAAAGCGACGGCGGCGGCTATTCGTGCCAGCCTCCGTGGAGACATCGAAAAGGATAAGGCGCGTGCGGGGCGGGCTCCGTGCCTCGCGGTCATTCTCGTGGGCGAAGATCCCGCGTCTCAGGTCTATGTGAGGAACAAGGAAAATGCCTGTGCTGATGCCGGCATAGATACCGTGTCCTACCGCAAGCCTGCCTCTATCCCTCAGGCTGAACTCGAAGCCTTCATCGCAGGACTCAATGCCGATCAGGATATTGACGGCATCCTGCTCCAGCTTCCGCTTCCCAAGGGACTGGATGCTCAGCCCTGTATCGACGCCATCAGCCCGGAAAAAGACGTGGATGGGCTTACTGCCGTCAATCAGGGGCGTGTGGCCATGAGCGTTCCCGGGCTTCGCCCCTGCACGCCTGCCGGTATCCTTGCGCTGCTCGATCACTATGGGATAAGCGTCAGTGGAAAGAAGGCTGTCGTCCTTGGCCGCAGCATCCTTGTGGGGCGTCCCATCGCTCTGATGCTCGGGGCACGCGGCTATGACGCCACCGTGACCATGTGCCACTCCCGCACGCCCGATCTCGCCGCAGTCTGCCGCGAAGCCGATATCGTCATCGCCGCTATCGGCAAGCCGCGTTTCGTTACTGCGGATATGATCAAGCATGGTGCTGTTGTCATCGACGTGGGCATCAATCGCGATGAGAACGGCAAGCTCTGCGGTGACGTGGATTATGAGAACGTGGCTCCGCTTGCTTCTGCCATCACTCCTGTGCCCGGCGGGATAGGCCCTATGACCATTTCTCAGCTGCTGGTGAACACGACTCAGGCGTGGAAGGAAAAGCTCCTGACGAAGTGAGGAATGTTGCGGCAGGGGGAAGTCTCTTCAGGCTCTTCCTCTGCCGGCCTTGCTCCCGTTCTGTACGGCAGCGAGGGCTTGCTCAACAAAGAATCAAATTTTTTGGAAATCATCATGTCGAAACTGCGCATCGTATACATGGGAACGCCGGATTTTGCGGCAGTAGTGCTGAAGGAAGTGGCCGCATGGGAAGGCGGGGAGATCGTGGCTGTATACACGCAGCCTGACAGGCCTGCCGGGCGCGGCAAGAAGCTCAAGGCTTCGGCCACCAAGGAACTCGCCCTTGAGCTGGGTTATCCTGTCTATCAGCCGAAGAATTTCCGCGATGATGCTGATGTGGCCGCACTGGCCGCGCTGGAACCTGATGTGCTGGTGGTTGCGGCCTATGGCCTGCTTCTGCCCCAGCGCGTCCTCGATATCCCCAAGTTCGGCCCGTACAATGTGCATGGCTCGCTCCTGCCGCAGTATCGCGGCGCGGCCCCCATCCAGCGTGCTGTGATGAATGGCGACCGTGTTTCCGGCGTGACCATCATGAAGATGGAAGCCGGGCTGGATTCCGGTCCCATGCTCCTTCAGCAGGCCGTGAGCATCGAACCTGAGGACACGGCTGGCACGCTGTTCGACACGCTTGCCGAACACGGAGCCAAACTCATGGTCGGCGCGCTGGGCATGATAGCGGAGAAGCGTGTGGCCTTCGTTCCGCAGAACGAGGAGCTGGTGACCCACGCCGCCAAGATCTCGCCCGAAGAAGAGTGGGTGGACTGGAGCATGGATGCGAAGCATATCCATAACATCATCCGTGGCCTCACTCCTGCTCCCGGCGCGAAAAGCGTACTCCGCATCGAAGGCAAGGATGACCTCGCGCTTCGCATCGAACCCGGCCAGCCTGTGGAGCAGGGGACGGATGCTGTTCCCGGCACCGTGCTGGGAATGGACGGCGATGCTCTGCTCGTAGCTTGCGGCGCTGGTGCGTATCGCGTGACGCATCTTCGCCCGGCGGGCAAGTCCACCATGAGCGCCAGAGATTTCTTCAACGGTCGTCTTCGCAGTCTTAGCGCGCCTTACGGTATCCTTGGTGGGAAATAGATACATCCGGGCTTGAAAATCCCCTCTGGAAGGCCCTTTGTCAGTTAAACGCATCAGGATGGCTTGTGAGGAAAGAAATGCCGAATCGTGAGCCTTACATCGAAAAAACAAAAAAAACGCCTCAGAAAAGAGTGGGCTCTGGTGCGCGAGAAGTCGCCCTCGGAGTCCTGCATCAGCTCTTCCAGCATCCTGACGACGGGACTCCTCTTCCCTTGCTTCTGATGAAAGCCTCGCAGAGCGCAGAGCTGGGGGCGCGGGACATCGCTCTTGTTTCTGAGCTGGTTTTCGGTGTGCTTCGTCGTTCTGCTTTGCTGGACATCCTGCTTGCAGATTTTCTCAAGAGACCGGGCGCGCTTTCTCCGCAGGTCCGTATCCTGTTGAAGGTCGGCGTTTACGAGATCCTGTTCATGGACGGTATTCCTTCCCGAGCCACGGTCAGCGAACTAGTGGAGCTTGGCCGTCGGCGTTTCGGGCAGGGGCTTGGCGGACTTGTGAACGGTGTCCTTCGCAGTGTGGATCGAGAGGCTGAGAGACTGCATGCCAAGGTGGAGCAGAGTCCTCCAGCTGAAGCGGCTTCTATCCCCGCATGGTTGATGACCATGTGGTCGGCCCAGTACGGTGCGGAAAGGGCGGCCTCTTTTGCGTCCAACACGTTGAGCCATGCGGCTCCCTGCTGGCGAGTGAACATGGCCCGCGAAAACGCGGAAACGCTTCGCGCCAGCTGGCTTGAGCGGGGTTTCGCCCCTGTGGGACAGCATGGGTTCACCAGCGCCGGTCTGGATAAAGCCCGCGCGGGCGCAAAGGACGAGCAGGACGCATTAGCGGAGCTGGAGGCGAGTGGGGCGGTCTCCCGTCAGGGGATATCCTCACAGCTTGTGGCAGAGATGATAGCGCAGCGCATCCTCGGGGATGCCAGTCTGGCAAAGGCAGAACTGTGGGACGCCTGCTGTGGGCGCGGGGGAAAGACTGCGGCCCTGCTGGAAAAAGGAGTGCATGTCACGCTTGCCAGCGATCCCACACCATTCCGTGTTGAGGAATTGCAGAGCAGTGTTCGCCGTCTCGCCTTGCCAGTACCGAATGTGAAGTGCGCGGTCGAGCAGGATGTCGACGTACATTACCCATTGATATTGTTGGATGTTCCTTGCAGCGGGACTGGCACACTGGGGCGTGTTCCTGAACTTCGTCTTCGCCTGACGCCGGATAAGCTGAATGAGGCTGAGCGCCTTCAGGGCGTCATCCTTGAGGATGCGTGGAGCAAACTTCGGCCCGGGGGGCTGCTTTTCTACGTGACCTGCGCGTTGAACCGTAAGGAGAACGAAGGCAGGATAGAAAAATTCCTCAGGATGCATGGCACGGAGAATGGGGGCGATGCTTTCCTTGAGGAACAGCGACTTTTTCTGCCGGAACTCCCGGGGCACGACGCCCTGTTCCTGGCTGTGCTGGAGAAGCGTTAGGAAGTTTTTCTGCCAAGTCAGTCCATAGTTATGCCAAGAGGCCGATACTCCGAACATTGTTTTGGAATATCGGCCTCTTACATTTAGACGTTCCTCCGGGGATATCCTTGTTGTGGTCACCTCGGAGAAAGGATCTGGGGGGGGGATTTATCCGTTTTCGCGGATACCCAGAAGCTCCATGATGCGCGCGAGTTCCTCAGGAGAGGTATAGGGGATCTGGATCTTCCCCTTGTCTTCCGTGCCGGAGATGGTTGCCTTGGTACCGCTGTTCGAGCGGAGCAGGGATTGCAGGTCCTTGAGGCGTTGAGGTTTGGGCGCGCGGTTCACATTCGGAACGACAGGAGCGCCATTTTTCGGCATAAGTTTTTCCGGCAGGTTGCCTGTGCGCTTGCAGGTATCCGCGGCCGCCTCGGTTTCTCGAACCGACAAGTGCAGCTCAACGATAGCGGCGTAGAGCTGGGCGCGAAGTTCTGCATCGGCAATGGAAAGAAGGGCGCGTGCGTGGCCTGCAGTGATATCGCCTTTCTGGAGCCCTTCCTGGATGACGGGGGGGAGCTGGAGCAGGCGGAGAGCGTTGGCCACGGCAGAGCGGCTTTTGCCAAGCTGTTCGGCCAGTGCTTCCTGGCTGAGGTTGTAGGCTTCGCGGAGGGCCTGAAGGGCTTCGGCTTCTTCCAGAGGATTGAGATCTTCGCGCTGGAGATTTTCCACCAGAGCCACAGTCATGGCATCTTTATCAGAATATTCTGTTACGATAACAGGAACTTCTGTCAGTCCTGCCAGTTTTGCGGCCCGCCAGCGGCGTTCTCCCGCCACGATCTCGTAGCGCTGAGGCATCCCGGAAAGCTGGCGAACGAGCAGAGGCTGAATGATACCTTGATTTCTGATGGAGGCGGCAAGTTCTGCGAGCGCCGAGTTATCGAAATACTTGCGAGGCTGATGTTTGCCGGGGACCAGTTGAGTGAGGGCGAGTTTTCGGGTCTCTTCGCTGCTGCTTTCCGACATGGAGCTGAGCAGGGAACCAAGGCCGCGGCCAAGACCACGTTCAGGAATATTC
>JAFWYI010000054.1 GCA_017522745.1 Mailhella sp. | reverse complement strand
ATTCCCTGTCAATTATACATTTACATATTTCCTTGGTGTCCATAGAGAAGAGGGTATACCCGATCCCATTCCGAACTCGGCAGTCAAGCTCTTCATCGCCCATGATACTGCATATCCTTGTGTGGGAAAGTAGGCCGATGCCAAGGTTTTCTTTCGAAAGGTCGTCTTATGACGGCCTTTCTTCGTTTAAATCTTCGTGATGCAAAAGCCCCGCGGTACGTTTGACTGGACGTATCGCGGGGCTTTTGTATCTCGAACTATCTGTACCGCTTTTTTTTCGATATGCTTTGGCGCTTATTCTTTTTTTTGTATCTCGGATGAGGAGAGGTAATTCCAAGCATTTCATCTAGCTTTCTATCCCTATAGAATTGCCCCCTACTTCTCGGTATAGGTGGTGAACTTATTTTCATTGGGACTGGATGTGTACGGTTTGTCGCGGGATGAGCTTGTGGTTTGACCGTGGGGAGCTGGCTCTGCATCCAGAGAAAAAGTTCTCCGCTCTGACATAGAGCAATGAATAACTCGTGATTGATAGGAATAAAAAGATGTTTGGCCTTATCGTTCCTACAAAGAACACAGATAAGTTCTCTTTTTTCTGGAATAGTCGCATTTAAAGGTTCAATTCCAAGAAAATCAAAGAATACAGGTACAGTGCAGTAAAGCCATTCTGCGGGGAGCATCTCCCTGGCATTGTCGACTACTACACCTCCGCCAGGAAGCGGAAACGAGGATTCCCTGAGCAGCCTGCTGTTGTACCAGCGATTCCAATCGTGCTTATTTTTAGAGCCGTCAACGACCCAAATCATCCTTCTGATACTAGAGTAGAACGTCTCGCGTGAGATTCGTTCTTCCTCAGAAATAGGTGAATGCTGAAATTCGATGGTTAATCTATGCGGCGTTTGCACATCCGAAATGTGCTTTTCTCCATTCGAATCCTTATGAATGATTTCCTGCCAATTCGCGGGAAAAAGATTTTTCCAGTGAAGATGCCATGGTGTTTCATGAATGTGGGTGTAGTTTGTATAGCTACATTCCTCCAGCGATTCATGATACCAATGATGAACTCGGATATTTCCACATCGCGCCCGAACAGGTTTTTCGCAGAGCGGGCAGAAAGCTCGTCCACCCTTGCAAGGGAGGATTCTCTTTCCTTCTTTATCTATGGCAAACCTCATTTTCTTCTCCTTCTGAGCGGTGTGCTTGGTGCCGTTACGGCCAGATACAGCGCGATGATCCATGTCACGCCGCAAAACAGCGAACACCAGTTCAGGATGCGGATGGGGCGCATCTTGGAGCGGGGCAGGCCTTTAGCTTCGCCAATCTCGATGGGCAGGGTGAAGAGGTAGAAGGCTCCCAGAATGATAGCCGCGTAGAATACTGCGGAAAAAAACAATTCCATACGAGTCCCCTTTTCTGAAAAATAAAACGCCAGCCTCCTTCTTGCAAGGTGGACTTCTTGACCGTATCCCTCTTTTGTGGCTTTTTGGAGCAAATCCTGTGGAGTTGGATATGAAAAAAATTCTTTCTGCCGTTCTCGCGCTTTCGCTTCTTTCCCTTACGGGTTGTGCCAAGAGTTCGGGCGTGATGCCCATGTCACCTGACGTGTACGCACTGACGGTGGATATGAACAAGTCCATCCTGACTGGCGCATCCGACGCGGAACAGCAGGCCTACGGCGAAGCGCTCACCTTCTGCGACGACATGGGGAAGGAACTGCGCGTGTATCGCTTCCGGCACACGCAGTCGTGGAGGCTCTACACGGTAACGCTGTTCTTCGGCTGTGTGCCCGGTGGCGGTCTGGCTCCGCATCCTGAGACCCGCAAGGTCGATGTCGAGATGCTGTGATCGTGCATCGCAGGCATGGAGGTGGTCTCATATATTTTTACAAAAATGTTACATGTCGGCGTGAAGAATACTGAGTGTCGCGGATTTCTTTGCTAAAAATGTCGTTTTTTCTTGACTTTTTGCAGGGCTTCCGTATCTTTTGTGCTGTGTGGAATGACAATGTTGTCATTTGTTCGGCGATATGAGCTTGTCTTGGCTCCGCCGCCCCCTCCTCCTCCTGACCTCTTCCCAACTATCTGCTGGAGTTTTGCATGTCCAAGATCAGAATCGGTATCGTAGGTTACGGCAATCTTGGCCGTGGCGTTGAACTTGCTGTTGCCGCCAATCCCGATCAGGAACTTGTGGCCGTGTTCTCCAGACGTGATCCTTCCTCGGTGAAGATACTCACCGAAGGCGTGCCCGTGTGCGCCCTTGCGGACATCGAGCAGTGGAAGGGCAAGGTCGATGTCATGATACTCTGCGGCGGCAGCGCAACTGACCTCCCCACGCAGACGCCTGCCCTCGCGGCTATGTTCAACGTGGTGGACAGCTTCGATACCCACGCCACTATCCCCACGCATTTCGCCAATGTGGACGCCGCCGCCAGCCCGGCCGGCACCGTGGGCATCATCTCCGTAGGCTGGGACCCCGGCATGTTCTCGCTGAACCGCCTCTACGCCGAGTGCATCCTGCCTCAGGGCAAGGACTACACCTTCTGGGGCCGCGGCGTTTCGCAGGGGCATTCCGACGCCATCCGCCGTGTGAAGGGCGTGAAGGATGCCCGCCAGTACACCGTGCCTGTGGAAGCCGCCATGGACGCCGTGCGTTCCGGCTCCAATCCCGAACTCACCACGCGCCAGAAGCACCTGCGTGAATGCTGGGTGGTGGCTGAAGCCGGTGCCGATCTCGCCGCCATCGAGAACGAGATCAAGACTATGCCCAATTATTTCGCGGACTACGACACGACCGTGAACTTCATTTCGCAGGAAGAACTCGACCGCGACCACAAGGGCATCCCGCACGGCGGCTTTGTCATCCGCACCGGTCGCACCGGGCAGAACGGCGAGACCGGCCACATCATCGAATACTCCCTGAAGCTCGGTTCCAACCCCGAATTCACCTCCAGCGTACTCGCGGCCTACGCCCGCGCCGCCTACCGCCTTGCCCAGAAGGGTGACTTCGGCGCCAAGACCGTGTTCGACGTGGCCCCTGCGCTCCTGT
>JAFWYI010000053.1 GCA_017522745.1 Mailhella sp. | reverse complement strand
ATCAACAGCACCGGCAAGGCGACCATCCTCAGCGGTGGTAAGACCATAGGCATGACGGTATCTTCCGGCGGTATCCAGCACGTTTCGAGCGGCGGTGTGGCCAGCAGTTCTATCGTGAAGACCGGTGCCACTATCCGTATCAGTGCCGGAGGCAAGGCGATAGGCGGCAACATGGCAGGTACGCAGGCCATCGAGGCGGGCGGTGTAGCGTCTTCCATCACTGTTTACGGCAAGCAGAACATCGTGGGCAGCGCCTACAGCGCGAAGATCCTGAAGGGCGCGACCCAGACTATCTACAAGAGTGGCTATGCTCAGACCACGACGGTGAGTTCCGGCGGTAAGATGGTGATTTCCGGCGGCGGTAAGTCGTATAAGACCACCGTGAAGGCTGGCGGTTTGATGGTCCTCCAGAGTGGCGCTTTGGCCAACACGGTCACGATGTCTCAGGGAGGCCGTCTTTTCGTGCAGGGAGCGGCGAGGCTCTGCGGTGGGATAACCGTCAAGGGGGCAACGGTCTCTGGTGCTTCTCTCTCCAACGCGGCTATCCTCGGTTCGGGTGCGGTCATGACTCTTACAGGCACGAACACGATGACGAATTTCCATCTTCGCACGGAAAGCGGCGCAGTGCTGTCTGCTTCGGCAGTTGGGCATCGTTTCGGTTCCCTGAGTGGCAACTATGGAGCGGTTCTCGGTTTCGACCTCCGCTCCGTGGATGTCAAGAGCAGCACGGCCATGCTGAGTGGTGTGCAGACAGGTCAGTATGACGGCAGAATTTCGCTGCACATCACGGATTACCAGAAAGTCGGTACGTACGAACTCACGGACAATATACGGATGCTGAGTGGCTCCAATGTCAGCGTCCAGATGGACTGCAAGGGCGGCAGTGAGGGATTGAGTCTCTCCCTCAATAGTGGTGCGAAAAGCTATGATGGTATGCTCTATCAGCTGACCACCTCCGGATCGAAGGTCAATCTCACGATCTCTGTCGATGAGAGCAGAGTCACATATCTGCTGGGCACCCAGTACGACAATGTCTACTATGGCACGAGCGGCTGCGACCTCTTCATCAACGGCACCGGGAATGAGACTCTGAGGGGCGGAGGCGGCGGTCGCGACGTGGCCGTGTACGGCAGTGAGTACTGGGGGCAGGACACTATTGACGCCGGATGTGGCAGTGTACTCATACGCGGTCTTAGGGAATCGGATATCACTCTCAGGCAGAGCGGCAGTGATCTGATCATCAGTAAAAAGTCCGATTCGTGGCAGAGCATACGCGTGGTCGACTATGATCCTTTACGCCAGAACATCGTTTACGCTGGCTCTATGCCGAACTTCGATGCCTGCCTCGCGGCTGCTTCGAACGGAGTTTATCCTACGGAAAGCCAGATAGACGCCGCTTTCCGTGAAGTTGGCCGACAGACCGGCCTGCTGGCTGGCTAACGCCTAAAACTGACTGAAAAGCGAAGCCCCGGGAGAGAACATCTTCCGGGGCTTTTGTATTTAACGATTGAATAATGTCCAACTTACTAAAATAACATCATGTTTTCTATTGTGCAGGTATAGATGGATACAAGAGTGTATCTCATGACTACTAAAGGATGTGACCATTTTTATACAACGGAAGAAAATATGGATATTGATATGAAAATATTAATCTTTACAAATAGATATATATTTTATCGGACTGCAGAAACAAGAAAAGACGGCTTTTTGATTGAAGTTTAGCGATGACTAAAGACAAAAGGCACGGACATGATATTTCTGAATACAGCTTGAATAAAAATTCACACTAACAGGGAGTAATGTCATGCCGCCTATCATTGATAAGAATCAGTGCGTTGGCTGCGGTAATTGTGCCGCCATCTGTCCTATGCGTGTTTTTGTTTTCAACAGAGAGAAAAGCAGAATCCCGGAAGTTCGTTTTGGTGAGGAGTGCTGGCATTGTGTGCTGTGCGAACTGGAGTGCAAGCATAATGCCGTGAAGGTCCGGCTGCCTATGCCTATGATGATGCCCTACATCGATGCTTCTACCCTGCATAGCAAATAAGGAGTGTACCATGGAGATCACAAGCAGATATAAGGCTGACCTTCTTATCATCGGCGGCGGCATCGCAGGTCTCATGGCTGCTATCACGGCTTATGATAAGGGCGTAAAGGACATCATCGTTATCGAAAAGGCCAATATCGTGCGCAGTGGCGCAGGCGGCGGTGGTAACGACCATTTCCGCTGTTACCTTCCCGAAGTACACGGTGAAGGGCCGGAAGCCTTCCGCGCGGTCATGGCCGAATCCATGAACTGCCACACCGGCAATGGTCAGGACACCACGCTGGCCAAGCGTTTTCTTGAACGCAGCGCCGAGGTCGTCCACATGTGGGAAGACTGGGGCATCAATATGAGACCGCTGGGCTACTACAACTTTGCCGGTCACGCCTTCCCCAATCGTCCCCGCATCTTCCTTAAGTATGATGGCTCCAAGCAGAAGCCTGTTCTGGCCCGCGAGACCAGAAAGCGCGGCATCAAAGTCCTGAACGACACCTCCTCTACCGATATCCTGATGGTCGACGGTAAGCTGGCGGGCGTGCTGGCCTTGAACGGCGCCTCCGAAGAACCTCAGTTCACCCTCATCCAGTGCAAGTCCGCCGTCATCGCAACGGGCTGCAGCACCCGCCTGTACAATAACGAAGCAACCCCGGGCTGGATGTTCAACTCCACCTATCCCGGCTGTAATGCCGGCGCCATGGCTCAGGCTTACCGCGCGGGTGCCCGCTTCGTGAATATGGACCTGCCTGTGCGCTGGGCCGGCCCCAAGTATTTCCAGAGATGCGGCAAGGGCAGCTGGATCGGCGTTCTGCGCTATCCCGATGGTCAGCCCATCGGTCCTTTCGTGACCAAGTCTTCCGCTGAGTATGGCGACGTTACCAGCGACGTGTGGAACTCCGTGTTCACGGACGTCATCCGCAACGGTACGGGGCCTGCCTACATCGACGCTTCCGACGCCTCTGAAGCGGATCTCCATTTCCAGGAAGAAGGCTTCATCAGCGAAGGTCTCACCTGCATCCTCAACTATCATAAGGAATACGGTCTGGACTTCCGCAAGCATGCCTTCGAGTTCATGCAGTACGAACCCTTCGTGTACGGTCGCGGTCTTGAGATCGACGTGCGCGGCGAGACCACCATCAAGGGTCTGTACGCCGCTGGCGATACCGTAGGCAACGTGCGCAGTGGTATCGGCGTAGCTTCCGTGTATGGTATGATCGCTGGTGAATCTGCCGCGGAAGACATGGCCAGCTTCGAGTTCCACGAGATCGAAGATCATCCTCTGGTCAAGGCCCGCCTCGAACAGTGTGCCGCCATCATGGGTCGCGAAGAAGGCGTGCCGTGGAAGGAAGCCAACCTTGCGCTCCAGCAGATCATGTCCGGCTACGCTCCTGCCGGTCCCTACCATGTGCGTTCTGCCCGCCTGCTCAACGCTGGCATCAAGTATCTCGGCGATCTGCGCAATAACACCCTCAAGGTCCTCGGTGCCACCTGCTCCCATACTCTGGGGCGCGCACTCGAAACCCTTGACCTCTTCGATGTTGCCGAATCGCTTCTGCACGCCTGCCTCGCCCGTCAGGAATCGCGCGGCATGCATCAGCGTTCCGACTTCCCCTTCACCAATCCTCTCATGAACAACACCTTCATCAACGTGTTCCTTGATGAGAACGGCAGACATGCCACCGCCAAGCGTGAACGCTGGCTGGCCCCCGGTATGCCTACTGGCAGAGTGTGATGAACGTAGATCTATGATGTGAGTGCCTTATGAGTGAAAAAACCTCTTCCTCCTCAATGAAGCATCTGCTGAGTATCCTTTCCGGTCCTATAGCTTTCCTGCTGTTCCTCAACCTGCCTCCTATCCAGGGGCTTTCGCCTCTGGGCATGAAGTGCTGTGCCGCCGGTCTGTGGATAGTGCTGTGGTGGATAACCGAACCTTTCCCCATCGCCCTCACTTCGCTGTTCGGCATACTGCTCTACGCGATGCTCGGCTGCCTGAAGCCGCCGGTATCCTTCGCTTTCCTTGGTAATACCGCCATCGTCCTCCTGCTCGGTTCCATGATCATCCTGGGCGCATGGAAGGAAAGCAAGCTCGTGGAACGCTATGCCTACTGGATGATATCCATGGGCTGGGTCAAGGGGCGTCCCATGCGTCTGCTCCTGGTGTTCGGCATCGGCGGCGGTCTCCTCTCCATGATCGTGCCCAACATCCCTGTCGCCATCCTGTTCGTGTCCATAGCCGTTGCCATGGGCAAGGGTACGGATGCCAAGCCCGGCGATCCTCTGTACCGCTGCCTCTGCATGTCCTCCGGTATTTCCTCTGCTCTTGGTGGCGCAGGCACGCCCATCGGCGGCGCTCCCAACATGGTGGTCATCGGCGTCATCGCCTCTGCTCTGCATTATGAGATGCCGTTCTGGGCATGGTCTGCCGTCGGTTTCCCCATGGCCATGCTGTGGCTGCTGGTGATGGTCGCCCTGCTGTGGGTGATGTTCCTGCGCGGTGCCTCCAATGTGAGCATCCCCACGGATATCGCCGCTGAACGCCTGAAGGCTCTCGGTCCGGTGACTCGTTTTGAACACATCGCCATGGTGACCATGATCCTCGCTCTCGTGCTGTGGATCTGCGGTCAGCCCGTAGCCAAGGCCATGGGCTTCCCCAAGGTCGCCCGCATCCTCAACCCGCCCATCATCGCTCTGTTCTGCGGCAGCCTGCTCTTCTTCATCCCCATGAAGAAGAACGAAGAAGGCCGCATCCAGTTCGCCATGAGCTGGCAGCAGGGCCTGAAGTCCATCAACTGGGACATCCTGATCTTCGTGGCTGGCGCTCTGGCCTTCGGTGACATGCTCATCAAGGGCGGCGTGGACAAGTTCCTTGCCGGTCATCTGAAGTCCGTGCTGGGTGATATGTCTCCCATCATGGTATGGGTGATCCTCATGGCCATCTCCGGTCTGGTCTCCCAGCTCTTCTCCAACGTGGCGGTCATCGGTCTTGTGCTTCCTGTTACGGCAACTCTCGCTGTGCAGTATGGGCTCAACCCTGTCGTTACCTGCCTTACTGTGGGCATGGTCGCCAATATCGGCATCATGTTCCCGGTGTCCTCGCCTCCTACCGCGGTGACCCTCATGGGTGCGGAAGGCTATACCACGGCCAAGGACTTCCTGAAGTTCTCGCTGCCTATGATCATCCTCGCTTCGATCATAGCCCTTGTGGTCGGTACCCTGCTTGGCGATATCATATTCCCCGCCAGTATCCTTGCTGGTAAGTAATCTTCCGTGAACGATGGCTCGTTCCGTAAAGGGGCGGGCCATCGTT
>JAFWYI010000052.1 GCA_017522745.1 Mailhella sp. | reverse complement strand
TTCCTCTTCATGGCGGGTACTCAATGCCCCCATGAGAGGTCGGATACTTGTTATTCTCGCTGCCCGCTATATAATAGGAAGATATTTTCCCCCACGCGGAGCGAGAAGGCGGACGAACGAGGGATTTGCCCGGGCCCGGGGATGAGATTTTCCCGATCTGATCCGCAGCTGTAGCAGCGCTACCGCAAGGATCAGGGAGGGGAAAGATCGCGCCGGATTGGGCAAAGCACCGTTCGGACGCCGCACGAGCGACGCGAAATTACTTCGCCTTTTCGATGATTTCCACCAGGCGCCAGTGCTTATCCTTGGACAGGGGACGGCATTCCATGATCTTCACGGTGTCGCCGATGCCGCAGGTGTTTTCTTCATCATGCACCTTGATCTTGCTGGTGCGGGTGATGAACTTGCCATACAGCGGGTGCCGTACGCGGGTGGAGAGGGAGACCACGATGGTCTTATCCATCTTATCGCTGACGACCACGCCAACGCGGGTCTTGCGGATGCCTCTTACTTCAGACATGGTATTGACTCCTTTCACGGCTTATCGGTCACGCCTTGCTGTTCTGCTGGGTCATAACGGTCATCGCGCGAGCGATATCCCGCTTCACCACAGAGATCTGCATGGTGTTTTCAAGCTGACCGGTGGCAAGCCGGAAACGAAGGTTGAAGAGCTCTTCCTTAAGCTCGGCGATCTTCGCGGTCAATTCTTCAGGTTTCATGGCTGCGAATTCCTTGGCCTTCATTTGCTTTCACCACCCGCTTTAATATCGTTAGGATTGGGAGCGTCTTCGCGCTTCACAATCTTGGTCTTGAGGGGGAGCTTGCCGGCGGCGAGACGCAGGGCTTCCCGGGCCACGGTCTCATCAATGCCGCCAACTTCGAACAGGATCCGGCCGGGCTTAACCACGGCCACCCAGTATTCCGGAGTACCCTTACCGGAACCCATGCGGGTTTCAGCAGGCTTTTCGGTCACGGGCTTGTCGGGGAAAATCTTGATCCATACCTGGCCGCCGCGCTTGGTGTAGCGGGTCAGCGCGATACGGGCAGCCTCGATCTGCTGAGAGGTAACCCAGCAGGGCTCGGTGGCCATCAGGCCGATATCGCCATAGGCGATGAAGTTGCCACGATGAGCGGCGCCCTTCATGCGACCGCGGAACTGCTTGCGGTGCTTGACTCTCTTAGGCATCAGCATAGGATTACTTGCCTCCTTCGATAGCGGCAGCGGGCTGCGCAGCCTTCTTGGGCTTGGGAAGGATCTGGCCCTTGTACACCCAAACCTTCACGCCCAGGCGGCCATAGGTGGTCTTGGCTTCGGCAAAGCCGTAGTCAATGTTGGCGCGCAGGGTCTGCAGGGGAATGGAGCCTTCATGATAGTGCTCGGTGCGGGCGATATCAGCGCCGCCCAGACGACCGGAGATGGCGATCTTCACGCCCTTGGCGCCGGCCTTGTTGGCACGCATGATGCTCTGCTTCATGGCCCGGCGGAAAGCGATGCGCTTTTCCAGCTGCTGGGCGATGTTTTCAGCGATCAGCTGAGCGTCGGCGTCGGGGGTCTTGATGTCCACCACGCGGATGTTCACGGCATGGCCGCAGAACTTTTCCACATCAGCCTTGAGCTCTTCGATGCCCTTGCCGCTGCGGCCGATGATCATACCGGGCTTGCCGGCGAACAGGGTGACCGTCATGCGGGAAGCGCTGCGTTCGATATCGATGCGGGAGATGCCGGTGGAGTAGAACTTTTCCTTGAGCATCTTGCGCAGTTTGAAGTCTTCAATCAGGTTGTTGGCAAAATCTTTTTTGCCGGCATACCAGCGGGTGCTCCAATCGAAGATAACACCAACGCGGGCGCCATGCGGATTAACTTTCTGACCCATGGTGATCCTCCCTTACTTCGTCTTCTGGTCGAGCACCACGCTGATGTGGCAGGTGCGCTTGAGCATGGGGGAAGCGCTGCCGCGGCTGCGGGCCACATAGCGCTTGAGGGTGGGGCCAGGATTGGCGTAGCACTCAGCAACGTACAGATCGCTGCGGTTCATATCCAGGTTGTTCACCGCATTGGCGATGGCGCTGGAGAGCACCTTGTAGATGACGGGAGAAGCCGCCTTGGGGGTAAATTCCAGAATGGCGAGCGCTTCGTCCGCGCCCTTACCGCGGATCAGGTCAAGAACGATCTTGGCCTTGCGGGAGGACAGACGGATGTACTTGGCGTGCGCCTGGGGACGCTTGTCGCGGTTTTCCGCACGGGCAGCGCCCTTTTCACGGGTACGAGTAGCCATCGTTTATTCTCTCCTTCCCTTACTTACGGCCAGAGGCCTTTTCCCCGGCATGCCCGCGATAGGTGCGGGTGGGGGCGAATTCGCCCAGCTTATGGCCAACCATGTCTTCGGTTACATATACCGGAACATGCTTGCGGCCATCGTGCACCGCGATGGTGTGGCCGACGAATTCGGGGAAGATGGTGGAAGAGCGGCTCCAGGTCTTGAGAACCTGCTTGGCGCCGGTCTTGTTCATATCAACAATACGCTTATACAGCGCTTCCTGTACAAACGGGCCTTTCTTTACGGAACGGCTCATGGGGTTGCCTCCTTCCTATATGCGCCGGACTTACTTCTTGCTGGCACGCTTCACGATCAGGTTATTGGAATACTTCTTGTGCTTGCGGGTCTTCAGGCCCAGCGCGGGCTTGCCCCACGGAGTCACAGGAGCGGGCATACCAACGGGGGATTTGCCTTCGCCGCCGCCATGGGGATGGTCGCAGGGATTCATTACCACGCCGCGGACGGTGGGACGCACGCCCATGTGGCGCTTGCGGCCGGCCTTACCGATGCGGACGTTGGAGTGGTCGGTGTTGCCCACGGTGCCGATGGTGGCCATGGCATTCATGGGAACCTTGCGGTATTCGCCGGAGGGCATACGCACCTGGGCGTAATCGCCTTCCTTACCCATCAGCTGAGCATAGGCGCCAGCGGAGCGAACCAGCTGACCGCCCTTGCCGGGCTTGATTTCCACATTGTGGATCAGGGTACCAACGGGGATGTTGGCGATGGGCAGAGCGTTGCCGGGCTTGATGTCGGCATTTTCGCCGGCCATCACGGTGTCGCCCACCTTCAGATCCAGGGGAGCGAGGATGTAGCGCTTTTCGCCGTCAGCATAGTTCAGCAGGGCGATGAACGCGGAGCGGTTGGGGTCGTATTCGATAGCGGCCACCTTGGCGGGCACGTTCAGCTTGTTGCGCTTGAAATCGATGATGCGGTACTTGACCTTGTTGCCGCCGCCCTGATGACGAACGGTGATCTTGCCCTGCTTGTTACGGCCGGCATGCTTTTTGATGTACTCGGTCAAGCTCTTTTCCGGGGTCTTCTTGGTGATTTCTTCGAACGTCAGCACAGACATGAAGCGGCGGGCGGACGAAGTAGGCTTATAAACGCGAATTGCCATCTTGCTTCTCCTCCCTTACACCATGCCCTCGAAGAACTCGATGGGCTTGGAATCTTCAGTCAGGATAACGTAGGCCTTTTTCACTTCAGCAGTGCGGCCCTGATGAGCGCCCTGGCGCTTCATCTTGCCCAGGGTACGCAGGGTGTTGACCCGGGCTACTTTAATGGAAGGAAATACGGTTTCCAGCGCCTTCTTGATCTCGATCTTGTTGGCGTCGATGGCTACTTCGAACACATAGCGCTTGTCCGCGATGCCATCGTAGCCCTTTTCGGTCAGCACAGGGCGCAGGATGATGTCATGAGGGTTCTTCATGCGTACACCTCCTGGATGTTTTCCATGGCCGCCTTGAGCACGATGATCTTATCGGCGTTGAGCAGGTCATAAACATTGATGGTGTTGACGTAAGCATCCTTGACGGTGGGGATGTTCTTGGAAGCGCGGATGACGGATTCATCCTTGCCGTTAAGTACCAGCAGAGCCTTCTTTTCGGCGCCCAGGTTCTTGAGCACTTCGGCCATCAGCTTGGTCTTGGCTTCAGCCAGCTTGATTTCGTCCACAACGATGAAAGCACCGTCGTTGAACTTGCTGGTCAGGGCGCTCTTCATGGCGATGCGGCGCACCTTCTTGGGCACCTTCACCACGTAATCCCGGGGCTGGGGAGCGAACACCACGCCGCCGTGACGGAACTGGGGAGCGCGGTTGCCATGATGGCGGGCATTACCGGTGCCCTTCTGGCGATAGATCTTCCGGCCGCCGCCGCGAACCATGCCGCGGGTGAGG
>JAFWYI010000051.1 GCA_017522745.1 Mailhella sp. | reverse complement strand
TGTTTCGGGCTCTGAAAACGAAAGCCTCAAGACCATACCGGGGCACGGCATGGCCAGAGTCATGGCCTCCAAGGGGCTTTGTGCTTTCATATTCCGCAGTTCCGAATCCCTTACAGAAAAACGCTCTCCCGTAGAAAAAATGCTCTGCCGGGATGCCGCGAAACTTCTGCGCTGTGCGCGACAGGAATATTCTCTGGAAAACACGCCCTTCGGTCAGAGTTCCTTCTGCCGTTACTGTCTTGATGGCCAGTACTCCAAACACCAGGGCTGGCAGTCCACCTGTGCGGATATGGGGTTCTACCCGCCCGCTGTCAGCTCCATCGTGCCGGACATAGCCAAAAAGAGCGAAGATGAGCTGAGAAATACCCTTCATCGGCTTATGGAAGAATGTCCTTCCTCTCTGCAGGAATCCCCTCTGCACTCTCTTCTGCCTCCGCCCGCCATACTCGCCGCGTATGACAGCGTGGGTCTCTGCCCGCTGGCTCCCCTGCCCGACACGGACGAACGCCTGCTCAATATCATCGCATCACTGGCCAAAAACAGCCACGGCGGCATCTGGAGTGCCGAAAGCATCCTGCGTGTCGGCGCGGAAACCATAAACCGTGAAAACGCCTTCAACACCTGGGCTCTTGCCTGAACGCCAAACCTGTAATCCTTTCATGAGGGACGATATGAAGATCATCGATATGCGATTCCGCCCCGGCACGTATGATACCCATCAGGGCATCCTCACCAATCCGCTGTATCAGGCATTCAGCGCCGCCACGAATTTCGCGGCCCGCCCTGTGCATACTCTGGAAGAAGAGACTGCCATGCTGAAGGAGACCGGCGTGGTGCATGCTGTGGTCACCGGCCGCGATATCGGTTCCAGTGTGAACACGGTTTCCACCAATCCCGGCATGCTGGAATGTATCCAGAAATATCCTGACTACTACACCGGCTTCTACGGCATCGACCCTCTGCTCCGCATGAAGGCCCTGCGTGCCTTCCGTCACGCCATCCATGAATACGGCGTGCGCGGCGCTTCCATCGACCCTGCCATGTCCGGCGTGGCCGTGAACAGCGCACTCTACTATCCTTTCTATGCGGCCTGCTGTGAAGAAGGCATCCCTGTGGCCATCACCACCGGTTGTTCCTGCGGCATGCCTAACGTAGTTCTGGAACATCACGCTCCGTGGCTCATCGACCGCGTTGCCTCTGACTTCCCCGAACTGCCCATCATCGTGAGCCATGGCGCCTACCCGTGGGTGATGGAAATGCTGGGAGTGGCCATGCGTCACGCCAACGTCTATATCGACTTCTCGGCCTGCACCATGCTCTTCAACGTGGAACAGTACGTCCATGCCGCCAACAAACAGCTGATGAACAAGGTCCTGTTCGCCAGCGCGCACCCCTTCGACCACATCAGGGACACCCTCAAGCTGTACCGTGAGCTTCCCTTCACTGACGAAGCCCGCGAACACGTTATGTACGCCAATGCTGCCAAGCTGCTTGGCCTGTAATCAAACAACCTTTTTACCGGAGGAACTTATGAACAAGTTTCTGAAAAGCGCTCTCGTTTTCGGTCTCATCGTCGCTTTCGGCGCCATCCTGCCCGGCAACGCCGATGCTGCCAAGGAAAAGAAGTATCAGCTTCGCATTTCCCACACCGGCTCTGCTTCCAACGAATTCTCCATGGGCTATGAAAAGTTCAAGGAACTCGTGACCAAGAAGACCAACGGCCGCCTCGTCGTCAAGATCTACGGCAACGCCGTTCTCGGCTCCGACCGTGTGGCCGGTGAAGCCGTGCAGCAGGGCAACCTGGAAGCCGTGTCCATCGCTACCAACATCCTGTCCAGCTTCCACCCCTGCGCCTTCCCCTTCGACATGCCGTACATCTGTGACCCCGCCAAGATGAAGCCCTACCTCCAGTCCATGGCTTATGGCGACATCAACAAGTACCTCGTCGAACAGCTCGCCACTGTGGATCTCTTCCCCTTCATGTTCAACGCTACCGCCATGCGTTCCTGGGCCTTCACCAAGCACGTAGTGGCCAAGCCTGCCGACCTCAAGGGCATCAAGATCCGCGCTACTCCTTCCCCCATCGACATCGCCAACTGTAAGGCCGTGGGCATGAACCCCACCGCTCTTACCTTCGACGCCACCTACCCCGCTCTCCAGTCCGGCGCTGTGGAAGGCGAACTGCTCTCCTACTCCTCCTTCGAAGCCTGGAAGCGTGACGAAATCCTGAAGTGCATGTACCCCACTCAGCACAACTTCCCCATCCACGTTGGCTGCATCAACAAGAAGTACTTCGACAGCCTCCCCGCCGACATCCAGACCGCCATCATGGAAGCCGCCAAGGAAGCTCAGGAATGGGAATGGGAACTCCTTGCTGACCTCGAAAAGAAGGGTCTCGAATACTGCCAGAAGACCGGCGTGAAGGTGAACTTCCTTGACGACGCTCAGAAGGCCGAACTCGTGAAGATGTTCCAGCCTGTGTGGGAAGAATTCGGTCCCAAGCTCGATCCTAAGATGGTTGAACTCATCAAGGCCTCCCAGAAGTAAATCACTTATCTAAATAGGGAACGGAGCGGCTCTGTCGCTCCGCTCCCTGCGCATTTCATTCATACGAGGAAAACCATGGCTGCTGAACTTACTCCCCCTAAAAGCGGCATCCTGCATTGGCTGGACGAAAATTTCGAAAAGCCCGTTCTGGTGTTCGCCCTTCTGCTCTCCATCGGCCTCATCACGTACCAGGTGCTGTTCCGCTACGTTGCGACCAATATGCTCGGCATCGCTGGCTCTACTGCAGAAGTGGAAGAGTTCGCCGTGTGGTGCTTTATCTGGCTTTCTTATCTCTCCGTCCCGCTCATCATCAAAGCTCGCGGCAACATCAATATCAGTATCTTTGTCGACGCCATGCCGCAGCGCATCCAGCGTATGCTGGCCGTGCTTGATGAAGCCGTATTCCTGCTTTTTGTCTGCGTTCTTGGCTACCTCTGCTACAAGCTCTCCCTCAACCAGTTCGCCAGACCCACTTTCTCTCCGGCCATAGGTATGTCCTATGCCATTCCCTACGCAGTTCTGCCCATCAGCTTCGGCCTCATGGCTATCCGACTCGTACAGAACTGCATTGAGAACGTCCGCAAGGCTGGCCTCCTCGATTCCATCATCGCCATCGCTTTCGGGCTCCTCATCGCCACTCCCGTGATCTTCCAGTGGGAGCTGGAAATCGTCACCGTGCTGGGCGGCACCATGTTCATCTGCCTGCTGCTCGGTGTGCCGATCGCTGTAACGCTCGGCATGTCTTCCATGTGTGCGCTGTTCAACTCTGAATTCCTGCGCGTGTCCGCGATGGCACCATCCTGCTTCGCTTCGCTGGACTCTTTCACCATCATGTCCATCTTCTTCTTTGTCGCTTCCGGCGTGTTCATGGGAGCCGGCGGCCTTTCCAAACAGCTCATCCGTCTGGCCGACATCCTCGTTGGCCGGGCTTTCGGCGGCATGGCTCTCGCTACTGTCGTCACCTGCATGTTCTTTGCGGCTATCTGCGGTTCCGGCCCTGCCACCGTGGCCGCCATCGGCGCCATCACCATCCCCGCCATGGTGGAACGCGGCTATGACAAGCGTTTCGCCGCCGCCCTTGTGGCCTGCGCCGGCTCCATCGGCGTCATGATCCCCCCGAGCAACCCCATGGTGGTCTTCGGTGTCATCGCCAAGGCTTCCATTGGTAAACTCTTCATGTCCGGCATCATTCCCGGTCTCATGGTCGGTGGCGTTCTCATGGGCTACTCCTACTGGATCTCCAGAAAGAACAACTGGCGCGGTAGCGATGAAAAGCTCACCCGCAAGGAAGTACTCATGGCCATCTGGGAAGCCAAATGGGCCCTGATG
>JAFWYI010000004.1 GCA_017522745.1 Mailhella sp. | reverse complement strand
TGCACCTTGTGTTCACGCTGCCTGATGTCCACAGGCACCACGGCCACGGTCTTTTTGCTGACGATGACGACATCGCGTTTCGCTTCCGGGCTGGCAGGCAGTTTGATGATCTGCCCCGCGCGGAGGGTCTTCAGCTTGCCCGAACCGCCGTTGACCGCTTCGATCTCACGCACGGTGGTATTGAACTTCTTGGCGATGCCGGAAAGCGTATCGCCGCTTTCCACCACGTATTCCGCCGGAGCGGAGGTCACGCGGCTTTCAAGATCGGCAAGGGCGGCAGACACATGGCTTTCGCCCCTCACCTGTTCTGCGGTGATGGGCTGGCTTTCATAGCTAGGCACGAACGGTTCCACCGGAGGGATGGAGCCCTTCACCGACGGCATGCGAAGCCGTTTGCCGCGCTTCAGCTCCCCGGGGTTGAGTGCGCGGAGCACGCTGGCAGGAACCCCGGTTTTCTTGCTGATGGACGCGAAGGTCTCTTTTCTCGCCACCTTGTAGTAACGCCAGCCAGCTCCGGCAAGATTGCCCTTGAGCAGCTGCTCGGCTTTATCGGCTTTGTCCTGAGGGATATAGACGGTGGAAGTCGCATCCACTGGAGATACAGAGCGCAGGAAATGAGGGTTGTAAGCGAGGAACAGTTTCCACGTCATACCCAGACGCCGCGAAAGTTCCACGAGGTCGGTCGCAGGCTTGACGGAAATCGCCTTCACAGGAAGCAAGGTGGGATGATCCGCATCGGGTGCGGCAGGCTTCAGCCCAAGAAGTTCCGCATTCCGCATGATCTTGGCGATGGCAAGGAAGCGCGGCACATACAGTCGCGTTTCCTCTCGGAGCTTGAGCGAAGAATCGAGCTTATCGTTCCCTCTGATGAGTTCAGGGAGCGTGCTGGCCCCTGCGGCTTCCCTCGCCCGACCCACAGCGCCTTCACCGCCATTATAGGAGGCTATCGCCAGCTGCCAGTCGTGGAAGATCTCGTACAGGCGAGTCAGATAATCTGCCGCGGCCTGCGTGGAGCGATAGGGATCCATACGCTCATCCATCCACCAGTCCTGACGAAGACCGTATACCTTACCGGTGGACGCGATGAACTGCCACATGCCCGTGGCTTTGGAACTGGAAACTGCCAGCGGATTATAGCCGCTTTCCAGATAGGCGAGATAGGCCAGATCCTGCGGCAGTCCGCGGGAACGGAACACGCTCTTGGTGTGGTTGATGTATGACATGCCGTTCCGCAAGAAATATTCCATGGTCACTCGCTTTTCGCGGGAATATTTCACGAAATGGTATTTCACCAGACGTTCCATGGTCGGGTCCAGCAGCCGGTCCAGCTCGCCGGTACGGGAAAAGACCTCCTCTTCCTGTGCCGTGAGTTCGATGATGGCCATCGAGCCTGCGCTGCGGGAAGAGAAGACATCCGACATGGAAGTGCGCTGGGCCGCACAGCCGGAAAGTATGAGGAGCGCCGTCAGGCCCAGCAGGGGCAGACGACACATATTGCCAATGTTCATTGAGGTTCTCCATACTGATGGGCTTGCATCCATGGCAAAAGCAGGATACCAGCCTTTAAGGAACATTTGACAATACCGTGAATCACGCAAGTATTCAATCGGCCATAGCCGCGCTTCGCGCACATTTTTTCACACAAGCCAGCGGAAATAATCCACCATGATGAAAGAACCCAAAGATGCGGGCAACATCCTCCCCGGCCTCAAACCTGTGCTCGAACTTCTGGAACGCGACCCTGAACGCGTGGATATGGTCTACGTTCGCAAGGGCCGCGCCAGTGCCGACAGTGACCGCGTACTCGACCTCTGCCGCGACTACGGTATCCGCTTCCAGCTCGTAGGGGACGACGTCCTCTCGCGCATGGCTGTCCATGTAGGGCATCAGGGCGTCATCGCACGCCTGCGTGAAGCCAGCTTCATGCCGTGGGAAGAATTCCTCATGCAGGCCGCACAGGCCCCTCTCCCGCTCATCGTAGCGCTGGATCAGGTCCAGGACCCTGGCAACGTAGGCACGCTGGCCCGCACGCTTTTCGCCATGGGTGGTGCCGGTCTGGTACTCCCCAAGCACAACAGCGCCTTCCTCGGCCCGGGTGCGCGCCGTTCCGCAGCCGGAGCGCTGGAACGCCTGCCCCTCACGCAGGTAGTCAATCTCTCCCGCGCAGTGAAGGACGCCCGGGACGCGGGCTTCGTCACCTGCGCCGCACAGAAAGTGGAAGACAGCATCGACCCGCTGGTGGAAAAACTGCCCCTGCCCGCTCTGCTGGTACTTGGCAACGAGGATAAGGGCGTGCGCCCCGGCGTACTCAAGCACTGCGAATGCAGCCTGTGCATCCCCTTCCGCCGCGAGTTCGACTCCCTGAACGTCGCGCAGGCCGGCGGCATCCTCATCTCCTGCTTCGCCCGCTCTCTTGCTCTGTAGCTTTTTCCTGTTGCCGCCCTCTGTCGTAAGGAGTCTGCCATGCGTGTGACCATGCTTGTGGACAATATCGCCGCCGATGCAGGCATGCGTGCCGAACATGGACTGAGCCTGTATATCGAAACGGCGGGACATCGCATCCTTTTCGATACCGGTCAGTCCGACGCCTTCCTCCGCAACGCCGAAGCTCTGGACATAGACCTTGCAACCGTGGACATGGCCATCATCTCCCACGGTCACTACGACCATACCCGAGGCCTGCCGCACTTCTTCGCGCTGAACGACCATGCGCCGGTCTACCTGCAGAGAAGAGCCTTCGAACGCCACGGCGCCAGCGATGGGCGGAACATCGGTATGGAGCCGGCACTGCTCGAAAGCGGACGTTTCATCTTCACCGATGACGATCTCAGCCTCGGCGAAGGGCTCACCCTCTGCACCTGCAACAGCAAGGCACGCCCCTTCGATTCGAACAGCAACGGCCTGTTCATGTTTCATGATGGACAGCCTGTACAGGACGACTTCGAACATGAGCAGTACCTGTGCATCGACGAAGGGAACCGCCGTGTCGTCATCAGCGGCTGTTCCCACAAGGGCATCCTGAACATCATGCACTGGCTGCACCCTGATGTCCTTATCGGCGGCTTCCACTTCATGGGGGTGGAACTCTCCGAAAGCGGAAAGGACATCCTCGACCGTGCCGCCGAAGAGCTGACGACCTACAAAACAGACTACTATACCGGGCACTGTACCGGCAAAAAACAGTTCGACTGGCTGAAGTCCCGCATGGGTGAACGCCTGCACTATTTCGCAGGCGGGATGACGCTGGAATTCTAGCCCGTCAGCAGAGACAGATCCAAGAGACTCGATGCCCTCTGCGGGATATGCCCATCAGGCTGAATGTACCTGATGAGAAGCGCAGCATTGTCGATCGTCATCAATCAGGGACATACAGGGAGAAAGATACACTGCATATAGCACCTCAGGAAAGCGAAAATCAGAATATTACGTATAAATACATAATTAGAAAAAATAATTATAATTTCGCTGATAGGATCCGATAACCGATAAAAGATCTCCTTTGGATGGCCCGACATGGAACATCCAAAGGAGATCTTCTATTCTCTTCCAGAGAGAAGAACTCGCCAGAGAAAAAAATCCCAAAGCTGCACATAAGAATCACAGGATGAACCGACGGCAAAGGCTACCTTCACGCGAAATTCCATCACATGGACAGGCCATCTGCTGACCTCGCGCATCTACCGACGTAAACCGTATTCCTTCAGGCGCGCATATAACGTAGATCTGTTCATCTTGAGGATTTCCAGAGCTCCTGCCTGTCCATTGATCCGTCCTCCTGTAATATCCATGACCATACGGATATAGCGCTCTTCCATTTCAGAAAGGCTAGGAAAATCAGCCATGCAGGTCATAGGCTGTCTGGCCGTGCTGAAAACGTCCTCTCTCTGCCCTTGCGGAAGAGCATATTCGCCGGGGCTGACTGCGGTGTCATCCAGCGTGATGACGTTGCCCGAAGAAAAAAGCACAGACTGCTCGACGACGTTTTTGAGTTCACGCACGTTGCCGGGCCATGAATAATGCAGAAGTTTTTGCATGTTTTCATGAGAGAACTGCGAGACACAGGAACGTCCGTGCTTATTGGCAAAGAAATGCAGAAAATAAAACGCCAGAGCGGCAATATCTTCCGGGCGTTCCCTCAGACTTGGAACTCGCAAAGTGATACTGCTGATCCGATAATAAAGATCGCTTCGGAATCGTTTTTCGGCGATGGCATGTTTTATGGAACGATTCGAAGCCGTGATGAGACGGAAATCCACGGACTGTGGCTTCGTACTGCCTACACGGTAGAATTGACGGCTTTCCAGGACCCGCAGAAGGGCCGCCTGCACTCGCAGAGACGATTCCGTGATCTCGTCAAGGAAAAGCGTTCCTCCCCGGGCCATCTCGATCAGGCCGGGTTTGGAGTTCTGGGCCCCGGTGAACGCGCCTTTTTCGTAACCGAACAGCTCGCTTGCCAGCAGGTCGTCCGAAAGTCCTGCCATATTTAAAGATACCATCCGACCGGGGCAGCCGCTCCTTTCATGGATGCGGCGCGCGATAAGCTCCTTGCCTGTTCCCGACTCACCGGAAATAAGAACAGATGCAGAAGTATCCGCAACGGAGTTCACCTGATCGAGTACTCCTTTCATCGCTGCGGAAACGCTGATGATCTCTGACTGCTCCGTAAAGGACTTTTTCCTGTGGAGCGGAGAAAGATCTGGAGCGATGACGACGCGATGGAGCTGCTTTTCCAGCAGGGAGCCAAGATCTTCGAGGAGTTCGGTATTGAGCAGGTAACGGATCTCTGGCGCATTCAGCTCTTCATGGCAGAGGATGTATGAACCTCTTCTGCCATCGCTCATGGGAATACCGATAAGCATTCTACCCAGAGTTCTCGAACTGTGAGAGTGGAACACGTTATCGATGATCTGCGGACCGTTATCCCTGACAAAACGGATGAAATCCCAGAAACCGACAGACGAAGCGGTCAGTTCCTGTGGGCCGTCAGGTCCAACAGATGCGATAAGGACAGGGTCACTTTCCGGCTGCTCACAGTAAAAAAGAGAGGCATATTGGGCTTTGATGGTATGGCAGGACGTGATGAGCAGGTTCAGCGCTACGGTGATGCCGTTTTCGTTATAGGGAACAGCGAGGATATTTTCCCGATAGCGAGAGAGCAGTTCGCTGCGTGAGAGCTTCAGCGTTTCCACGGAGCGAACATGGTGTGGGAGCAGATCCAGCAGTCCTTCCGGCCAGAACTGCTTGAGTTCGTCATAAAGGCTCCATGCAGGCAAGGCATGGATGGCAGCTTTATCCTTGTCCCCCTTTTGCAGGTAGATATTAGCTATGCTCAGGTGGACTTTATGTACGTCGAGGATACTCACGCCTTTCAATGTTTCCAGACTGTCCTGATAGCAGGCGAGCGCGTCCTGTATATGGCCTTCGGCGGCAAGGAGTTCACCTTTTATTCGTATGGCAATGCCTTTCAAAAGACGGCTCGGCCCGTTCAGGCAGCGCTGCAGTTCATCCTGAAAGTCATAGCCAGGTATAGGCGGATAGCCGTTCACGTAAAACGTATAAAGGATCTCCAGCAGGATAGAGCTCAGGTAGAGAGGGCGGAAATAATGCTGGCTGTGAGCTTCCTGCATGGCAGCGTGAAAAACATTGTAGGCGTTGTTCAGGTTACCACTGAGGATATGATAGTAGGAGAGCTGTCGTGACGTTGCGATCCAGCTCACGATATCGCTGCGCGGGGAAGAACCTATCCGCGAGATATCCAGATGTTCGAGTGCATTGTCGAGCTTACCTGTACGAAGGAGGCAGCTCGCCAGCTGACCGCGGATGGTCCGGGCAAGCTGGTTGTCGTTTCTGGGAGAGAACTGACGGATACGTGAAAGCAGCTGATGTTCCGCATAGTCGAATTGCCCGAGATTGAACGCGGAAAAACATTCATGCCCGAGACAGTACATTTCCAGAATGGGCTGGCCAGCTTCTCTCATCTGGATAGAGGCGAGTTTGAACTGCTGCATGGCATCGTAGTAGGAGCCATCGAGAAAATGCCAGATCGCAAGATAGAGGGCAGCCTTAATGAGTTCTTCAGAGGTGCCTATGGCATAAAGTTCTTCACGCCCATGCGTCATAATCTGATGGTTGCGCAAACATCCATGATTGGACTGGTTGCAGATATTGGTGGCCCCGATCATCAGCTCGGAAAAGGCTACCAGCTTTCTGTCACCGAGTATTCGGGCCAATCCCCGCGCCTTATGGAACAAAAGGTCTGGGCGCTCCATCGGATAGCCGCAGACAAGGAGCATAGGGAACAGGCGGAAGCACTGGACGAAATACGTCTGGATGGCTTTTTTATTGCTGAGATCCGGGCGGATATCCAGAAGACAGCGCATGGCAAGATGTATGATCCTGGAGAACGCTTCCGGTCCGGCATGATGCTGTATGTTGTTTGCCAGATCGAGCAATATCCGGACCGAATCGAGTTCTCTACCCAGTGCGGCCGCGCGAAGACTTGCAAAGAAGGATCCCGTTTCCGCATTGACCGAAGCAAAAAGTTCCACTGCCCCCACGTTATGCAGGCAGGTGGCGATGGATATTTTTCTGCTGAACTGCACCGGGGAAGACCTTTGCAGACCGTAGCCCAGATAGCGGGCACATTCCTCGATGCCTGTGATCTCAGCAAGGCTTTTTTGGGAAAGAGTGTTGCCGAAAAGAGCGAAGAGCAGAGCCTTGATCGTGTTGCGGTGCTGCGTCAGGAGTTCGACAGGCGTCATGCTTGCCTCCAGTGTATGAAATCAGGATTTTCTAAAAAGATATTTTTCATAAATTATAAATAAAAACAATATAAAAAAAATATACAATAAAACCATGTGTACTGATTTCATACACAGCGTATGAAAACTACACGATTTTTCATCATCCACAGCCAAGCCATAAAGTCGATTTGGTTAAAAAGTCAATAAACTCACAATATTGTAAAACTTGGCACACTTTTTGCTTATATCAACTCTGAAAGAAACCTGATAACCGGGTGACCTAGCAATCATGCTCCGTGCGGCATTAGCCACACGGAAACACAAGGAGACCAGCATGATCAATTCTATCGATTCCCAGCGCTGCACAGGCTGTGGAACCTGTACTAAAACATGCTCGCTGGACGTGTTCCGCCTCGATCCAGATCAGCATGAAATCTCTCCCTGCATGGAAGCCTGTCCTGCAGGTGTGGATATCCGCAAAAACAACTATCTCATCCAGCAGGGGCGACTTGCCGAAGCTGCCGAGAACTTCCGTAAGGCACATCCTTTCCCCGCCATCACCGGTCGCGTCTGCTTCCATCCCTGCGAAAGCAAATGCTCCCGCGCCAGACTCGATGGTGCAGTCAACATCAATGCAGTAGAGCAGTTCCTGGGCGATTTTGACATCCAGAATCCTGTCCCCCGCCCTGTGGTACGCCATCTGGAAAAGGTTGCCATCGTCGGTTCTGGCCCTGCTGGTCTCTCCTGTGCGTATTTCCTTGCGGAAAAAGGTTACCCCGTTACGGTGTTCGAAGCCATGCCCGAAGCTGGCGGCATGCTCCGCTATGGCATCCCTGCGTATCGCCTGCCAGATGATGTCGTTCTCGCTCAGGTGGAACGTCTGGAAAGCATGGGCGTGCAGTTCCGATACAACACTCTGATCGGCAAGGACGCAGACCTTTCCCTCGACGACCTCAAGAAGCGTGGCTTCAAGGCCGTCCTTCTTGCTCCGGGCACGACGACCAGCCGCAAGGTTCAGATGGAAGGCATCGATCTGCCCGGCGTGTTCTGGGGCCTGGAATTCCTGCGCTCCATCCGTTCCGGCGCTGCCCCCGCCATGAAGGGTTCCGTTCTCGTCATCGGCGGCGGTGACGTTGCTGTGGACGCTGCCATCTCCGCCCGCAAACTCGGCGCTGAAAAGGTCCACATGATCTGTCTTGAAGATGCGGAACATATGCCCGCCTACCCGCACAATCAGGCAGATGCCCGCGCTGAAGGCATCGAATTCCATTGTGGTTTCGGCCCGGTGAGCATTTCCGGCGCTGAAAAGGTGGAAGGCATGGACTTCAAGCGCTGCCTTTCCGTGCTGGACGCAGAAGGCCGTTTCGCTCCTGTTTTCGAAGAAAATGTTTCTCTTTCCCTGAAAGCCGATGCCGTTATCTTCGCCATCGGTCAGGCGACGGAACTCGATGGTTTCGCCGACAAGGTCCAGATAGAGCGTGGCCGCATCACTGCCGATCCCATCACCTTCCAGTCCTCCGAGTGGGGCATTTTCGCTGCTGGCGACGCTGTGACCGGTCCAGCTTCCGTGGTGAAGGCCATTGCCGGTGGTCGTGAAGCCGCTGAATCCATCGACAGAATGCTCATCGGTGCGGATATCCCTGCTCGTCGAGGCGTCAAGCGTCCCGTCGTTCAGGAAGAAAAGCTCCCTGGCGTGAATATCCTGCCTGGCAAAGAGATCCGTCCCGTTCCTCGCAACGAGCGCACCGCCGTTGTTCCCTCCGAACCCTTTGGCGAAAAGACCGTCGGTCTGGACATGGAAGCTGGATTCACAGAAGCTCTGCGCTGCATGACTTGTGGCAGCCGTGCCGTCGTCGCCTACACTGATGACTGCATGACCTGTTTCTTCTGCGAACTCAATTGTCCCAGCGATGCCATATTCGTGCATCCCTTCAAGGAACGTTTCGCCCGTACGCTCGACCAGATCGAACCTGCCAAGCAGGGCTAAAGGAGATTTCCATGGCAAAACTCAATGGATATGAATATAGCACAGACGTTCTGATCGTTGGCTGTGGCTTCAGTGGTATGTGGGCAGCCAAACGGGCCAGAGAGTGCGGCGCGGAAGTGCTCGTGGTCGATAAGGGTCCTCGTGACTGGGGCGGTCTTGGCGGCTTCTCCGGTGGCGACATGACCGTCAAACAGCCGGATATGAATCTCGATGACCTTCTGGCAGACCTTGTTTATTACTATGATGGTCTGGCCGACCAGGACATTCTGGCTAAGATCCTTAAAGAATCCTATGACCGCTTCCAGGATTTTGAAAGCTGGGGCCATAAGTTCAAGCGTAATGACAAGGGTGAACTCTGCTTCATCCCGCAGCGCGCTCTCGATCACATCCGCTACTACTATTACCATCCCTATGGCAGAGGCGGCATCGAAAAAGCCAGACTGCTCCGCGAGCATTGCCAGACCCTTGGCGTGCGCCGCATCGGTCGCACCGTCATCACCGATGTCGTGACGGATGGCGATCGTGTGACGGGTGCCGTAGGCTTCCATACTCAGAGCGGCGTTCCTGTTTTCATCAAAGCCAGAGCGGTCGTCCTCGCCACCAATACCGGCGGCTGGAAGCCCTCGTACCATCAGAACACGCCTGCCAGCGAAGGTGTGACCGTAGCTTGGAATGCCGGTTGTGCCGTACGTAATTTCGAGTTCTGGAAGGTCTGGAACGTACCTGTCGATTTCGCCTGGGAAGGCCAGACCGGCATGCTTCCCATGGGTGCCCGCTTCCTGAACAACAAGGGTGAAGACTTCATGTGGAAGTACTCCCCGGTATTCGGCGCCAAGGGCGACCCGCATTACAATACCCGCGGCATGGTCTGCGAAGTGCGTGCCGGCAACGGCCCCATAGTGTTCGACTGCAGCAAGATGTCGAAGGAAAGCGTGGAGACCATGCGTCCTGTGGCTGGTTGGATGGGACTGAACGACAAGAAGCTGCGTGCGCTTGGCATGGACTTCTTTGGCGACAAGCTGCAGTGGATGCTTCAGGTGCGTCATACCTACGGCGGTCTTGTCACCGATCTCGAAGGTGCCACCAATGTTCCCGGACTGTACGCGGCCGGTCTTGCCAGAAACCCCGACCCCGGCGTCTACATGGGCGGCTGGGCCACCTGCATCACCGCCACTACCGGTTATGCTACCGGTCAGGCTGCGGCTGAATACTCCGCTGGCTGCGAAGCCGGCCAGTACGACAGGGCGCAGGCGGAAGATAAGATCCGCCAGTACACTGACCTGCTCGGCAAGGACGGCCTGCTTCCCAAGTCCGTCATCTCCGATATGCGCGAGGTCATGAGCGCTCCCGACATCGCTCTCATGAAGACCGGCAAGGGGCTTACCCGTGGTCTGGAGCATGTCCTCGAGATCAAAGAAGAGTTCATGCCCAAGCTCGGCGCGTCCGACCCGCATCAGCTTGCCAAGCTGGTGGAAGCCCGCTCTACGGTCCTGCTCACCGAGCTCTGCCTCAAGGGCGCCATCATGCGTAAGGAATCCCGTGCCGGCCATTATCGTGAAGACTACCCTGAACGTGACAATGTCAACTGGCTGAAGTGGATACATCAGCAGAACGTGGATGGCCGCCATCAGATCACCACTGTGCCCGTGCCTTACGAACGCTATCGTATCCAGATGAGCCGCTGCTACATGGACAATTTCCAGTGGCCTAACCCTGTCAAGGGAACGACCCTTTAATCCAAGATGCATCGGGCCTCATCGGCGAGGCCCGACTTATTTTACCTCGTGTCGTTAATTTTTTTACAAGGAGAACGGTATGTTCCTGCAACCTCGCGCTCTTGCTTCTCTGGCTTTTGCTGCCCTGATCGGCTTTTCCAGCTCCGCCATTGCAGCTGAACCTGTCACGCTGAAGTTCGCTACGCAGAACACTGAAACGGCCTGGACTACCCAGAATTGCATCAAGCCCTATCTCGAAAAGATCGAGAAGGAGGCCAACGGCTCTGTTAAGTTCGAACTCTACGCCAACCAGACCCTCTGCAAAGGTAACCAGTCCTGGCAGAGCGTGGCCAAAGGCATCGCCGACCTTTCCTGGGTGTCGATGGGCGTGTACACGGGCATGAACCTGCTCATGGAAATCATCAACCAGCCCGGCATGGGCTTTGATTCCGGCATGGAAGGCGCCGAACGCGTTTATAAGATCGCCAGCGAAGTGCCCATTTCCATGAAGCCCTACGCCGCCAACAAGGTGCTGGCCCTGTTCCCCGGCGACCCCGGCACTGGCGTCATTATTTCCACCAAGCCTATCCGTACCCTCGAAGACCTTAAGGGCAAGAAGATCCGCTGCGCCGCTGGTGCTTACCTCGACATGCTCAAGGCTCTTGGCGCTACCCCCGTGGTCATGTCTATGAACGACTGCTACATGGGCATGCAGAAGGGCACCATCGATGGCGTGCTCGGCGACATCGACTCCTACCTTTCCTTCCGCTTCTATGAAGTGGCTAAGTACTGCCTGCACAACGTTCCCCGCGGCGTGACCCTGTTCATGATCGCCATGAACAAGAAGGCCTACGACAAGCTGCCCGCCGAGGCCAAAAAGGCTTTCGATGCCAACTCCGGCGTGGAAGGCGGCAAGTGGCTGGCCGAACACTGGGGCTACAACCAGCGTCCTCTGTTCAAGGTTGCCACGGAAAAGGGTTCTGAAGTCATCCGTCTGTCCGATGACGAAAAGGCTCGCTGGACCGCCCTCCTTGCTCCTCTGTGGGATGCCTGGCTCGAAAAATGCGCCAAGGCCGGCTTCAAGGACGAAGCTCCTACCGTTCTTCGTCTGATGCAGGGTAAGTAACATTTTGGGGCAGGCGGATCTTCCGCCTGCCCCGCAGAAATGAACCGAAAAGATTCATTCTCCCGTGCCTTACAGGTGATTTATGTATTCAAAATTTATGAATTTTCTTGTTACGCTCATGCTGGTCATATCATGCACGGCCCTTATGGTCATGATGATGTTGACCGCAGCCGATGTCGGTATGCGTTATTTTCTTAACAGTCCTCTGGTCTGGGCGAATGAACTTACCGAAATCTGCATGGGCTTCATGGTTCCTGCCGCAGTTGCATACTGCTCCTTCAAAGGGGCTCACGTTAGTGTTGACCTTATTTATATGCATCTTCCGAACGTGCTGAAAAAGATCGTTTATATTTTCGCCGAAGGCATCGTGACCCTGACCATGGGTATACTGTGCTGGAAGAGCTTCGATACTATCGATGAGCTTATCATGATGAATACCATTACACCTGATCTCGGTCTTCCGATGTGGCCTATTGCCGTATTCTTTGTGTTCTCCTTCGGGCTCACCACTGTCATCACGTTTACTTCAGTCTTGAAAGGAGATCAGGCATGAGCAGCACTATGATCGGATGTCTGGGCATAGGACTCCTTCTTCTCCTGATCTTTCTTCGCGTCCCCATCGGCGTTGCAATGATCGTTTCCGGTGTCGTTGGTTTCAGTGCTGTCGTAGGTCTGGAACCCGGCCTGGCTCTTCTCTCTGCCGTTCCGTATGAAACATTCATCAATCCTGCATACGCAGTCGTGGCTCTGTTCGTCCTCATGGGCAACTTTGCCTTCAAATCCGGCATCAGTGACGACCTGTTCATGGCCGTCCGCAAATGGATGGGCTCTCTGAAGGGTGGTCTGGCACTGGCCACAGTTGCCGCTTGCGGTGGTTTTGCCGCCATCTGCGGCTCCTCTGTAGCCTGTGCAGTGACCATGGGCGTGGTTGCTCTGCCGGAAATGGCTAAATCCAAATATTCCAACGCCCTGTCCACTGGGTGTATTGCTGCGGGCGGCACGCTTGGCATCCTTATCCCGCCAAGCACCATCATGATCATTTATGGCATCATCACCGAACAGTCTATCGGTAAACTGTTCATGGCCGGCATGATCCCTGGCTTCATCCAGATGATCCTGTATATGCTCGTTGTCCGCCTCTGGGTAGGCAAATTTCCTGAAGCAGGCCCCGCCGCCGGCAAGTTCACATTCCAGGAAAAAATGCAGTCGCTTAGCCGTATCTGGAGCGTTCTGCTGCTTATGATAGTCGTTGTGGGCGGGCTTTACCTCGGCATCTTCTCTCCCAACGAAGCTGGTGGCGTGGGCGCTTTCGGTGCCTTTGTCATCGGTCTGCTGCTGTGCCGCCGTATCTCCCGCAAGCAGTTCATCAAGGAAAGCCTTATCGATACCATCCGCACTCAGGGCATGTGTCTGACCATCATGCTTGGTGCCATGATCTTTGGTTACTTCCTTACCGTAAGCCGCCTCCCCATGGAAATTTCCGACGCCATCACCTCCGTGGTGAGCAGTCCGACGCTCATCCTTGTGAGCATCCTTCTGATCATGGTGGCATTGGGCTGTTTCATGGACTCCATGGCCATCGTTCTGCTTACGGTGCCGATCTTCTTCCCGCTTATCCAGAGCGTGGGCATCGATCCTATCTGGTTCGGCATCCTCGTCGTCCGTGTTACCGAGATCGGCCTCATCACGCCTCCCGTCGGCCTGAACCTGTATGTCATACAGGGCGTGTCCGGAGTCCCCATGGGAAGCATATTCAAGGGCGTGACTCCGTTCATCATCTGCGACTTCCTCCACGTTGCCATCTTGATGATGTTCCCCATCCTTTCCCTCTGGCTTCCCAGCTTCATGTAAGCAGCGCTGCATTCCTCTGTAGCACCGTATAGAGAATTAGAAGGCGTTGTCTGCACAGCGCCTTCTTTTATATATTCAAACGGTTAAAAGCGCTTACGACCGGAACAAATAACCGACGGCCATGCCGGCGATCCCCCATGGGCTTAGCCCAGACGGTCAATATCTCGTTACTGTTTCAGGTTAGGAAGCCTGTTGCAGATGCCGCGGCTTTGACAGAGTCGCCCCTTGACATTTTCATGCCATTTCGCCTACATAACAACCATGAATACCATTAACGCCAAAACTGCAGCATTTTGCTGGTGGTGGCCCTTCTGAGAGGGCCGGGTTTTGGAGTATTGACGAAACAGCACCATCAACCGCGGTCGGAGAAACGACCGCGGTTTTTTGTATGACTTCACAAGGTCGTTCTCCGCAGAAGGAGTTTTCCATGAGTATGTCCGAATCCAGCAAGACTTGCGAACAGGCCCTCCACACCGGCTATTTCGGCCCCTACGGCGGGCAGTTCGTGGATGATAACCTCAAGCAGGTCCTCAATGAACTGACGGAAGCCTTCCTCAAGTATAAGGATGACCCTGACTTCAATGCTGAGCTGACGGAACTTTTCGCTAACTACTGCGGTCGTCCCACGCCTATCTTCCACTGCCGCAACCTGAGCGAGAAACTCGGCGGCGCTCAGATCTACCTCAAGCGCGAAGACCTCAACCACCTCGGCGCACATAAGCTCAATAATACGCTCGGTCAGGCCCTGCTTGCCAAGCGCATGGGCAAGACCCGCCTTGTGGCTGAAACCGGTGCCGGTTCCCATGGTACTGCTGCCGCCGCTACGGCCGCCATGTTCGGCATGGAATGTATCGTCTTCATGGGTGAAGAAGACATCAAGCGCCAGCATCCCAACGTGGTACGCATGAAGATGATGGGTGCCGAAGTCCGCGCCGCCATGAGCGGTCAGCGCACTCTCAAGGAAGCTGTGGACGAAGCGCTCGCCTACTTTGTTGAAAACCCTGACGTCTTCTATGTCCTCGGTTCTGCCGTGGGTCCTCATCCCTATCCCAGCATGGTGCGCCACTTCCAGTCCGTCATCGGCAAGGAATCGCGCCGCCAGTGCATCGAACAGCTTGGCCGCGTGCCGGACTACGCCATCGCCTGCATCGGCGGCGGCTCCAATGCCATCGGCATGTTTGCCGGCTTCCTGGATGACGAAGAAGTGACCCTCATCGGCGCTGAACCAGGCGGCCGCTCTCTCGATCCCGGCCAGCATGCCGCCAGCATGACTCTCGGCGTGCCCACTGTCTGCCACGGCTTCAAGGGCTACTTCCTGCCCGATGAAAACGGCGACATCGCCCCGGTGTATTCCATCTCCGCCGGCGTGGACTATCCCGGTGTCGGCCCCGAACACTGTCAGCTCAAGGACACTGGTCGCGCCCAGTACGTGCCCGTG
>JAFWYI010000050.1 GCA_017522745.1 Mailhella sp. | reverse complement strand
CGCACCATCATATCCCGCTCGCGCCGCGTGTTCCTCGCCTGCGACAACTCCAAGTTCGGGCGTGCCGCCATGGTCACCGTGGGGCATGTCGATCAGCTTGAAGCCATATTCTCCAACGCGCCTCTCGGCGATCACTGGAAAACCATGATCACACAGGCGGGGACACATCTGTACCTTGCGTGAGGCTGCTATGACGCCCAGCACTTCCTCTCTTTCGCGCAAACAGGTCATCATTTTCGCGCTCATCACCGCCGCCTGTGTCGCGGGCGACTCCATGCTCTACGTGGTACTGCCCGTACACTGGGAAAGTGCCGGCCTTACCTCGCTGTGGGAAGTGGGACTGCTGCTTTCGCTCAACCGGCTGGCGCGTCTGCCGCTGAATCCTTTTGCCGGCTGGGTCTACTCTCGCCTGAGTACCAAGACCTGTTCGGTGTTCGCCTCTCTGCTGGCAGTGCTGGTAACGCTGAGCTACGGCCTAGTGGAAGGACTGGCAGCCTGGGCCGTCCTGCGTGTATTGTGGGGACTTTCGTGGTCCTTCCTTAAATTAGGCGGCCTGTTCACCGTCATGGACGTAGCCGGCCCCAACGAGCGCGGCTATCTGGTAGGCCTGTACTCCGGCATCTATCGGCTCGGCAGTCTCGCCGGGATGCTGGGCGGCGGACTCATCGCCGATCTTTTCGGGCTGAAGGTCACCGCCTTGGTCTGTGCGGCCATCGCCATGCCGGCAGTGATCATGTCGCTGACTATGCTCAAACATACGCCGCCGGAAAAACGCCGCTCGGCCACAGAGCAGGAAGGCCGCAAAACGTCCGTCCTTTCCGTCCTCCGCTCTCCGAAGATACTCTGGGTGCTTCTCACCTGCCTCATGGTGAAGCTCATTTCCGAAGGCTTCTTCATGTCCACGCTGAGCCCGCTGCTGGAACATCACTGGGGCTCGACCATCAGCTGCTTCGGCCTTGCGCTGGGCTGTGCCACGGTGGCGGGCTTCATCCAGTCCCTGCGCTGGGGCTGGGATCCTGTCCTCTCGCCGCTGGTCGGCCGCATCTCTGATGGGCGTCTGGGCCGCGTGAGCATGTTCGCCGGCGGGTGCTGGGCCTGTGCCGCCCTGCTCGCCCTCACCGTATTCAAGATGCCCTTCTGGCCGTGGATGGGGCTGCTCATCGGCTTCCTCATCTGCTGCACGGTCATGACAACGCTCTCGGACGCCCTTGCCACGGACGTAGCCTCGGAATCGCAGGCTGTCGTGGTCATCACTGCCTACACGTTCGCCATAGATCTCGGCGCGGCCCTCGGACCCATGGGCGGTTTTGCCGCCATCGAACTCTGGGGGATGGACGCCGCGTATCTCATCGGCGCCGTGCTGATGGCGATCTTCGCCCTGCAGTGGACATTCTGGCCCCCTGTGAAGCGCTCGCAGAACTAGGCGAGAACGCCCCCACGCTCTCAGCTCCCCTCCCGGCGGACTACCGTCGCGCGCCCGGAGCTGCCCCTCGGCACCCCCACGCCCTCGGTGTTCACGCCGTCACGTCCGCACGCGTCACTCGTCCATCAGGCGCAGTTCGATGAAGGATTCACCGAACTCCTTGAACATATCCAACGCTCTGGAATGGCACAGGCGCGAAGGGATGTAGTTGATGTCGGCCTGGCGAAGGTACTGCCACGGACGGCCGAGGCGGGCCACGTTGTTCTCGCGGCTCCAAGGAGCCTTCTCATACGGAAGATAGATATTGAGCCAGCGCCTCACCTGCGGAAGGAAACGCGGCGGGCGTATGGCCACAGGGTCGAGCGTTATCAGCGCCATGACAGGGATATCTCGGCAGTCCGCATGGGCCAGCACATCAAGGACGAGACTGCTGCCGCCCCAGCTGTGCCCGATGAGGATGATGCGCCGCCCTGCCCTGCCGTAGCGCTTCAGGATGCACCGCGTTCCGGCGCGCTCATCATGCTCCCGGTAGTAGACGTCGAAACCCTTCATCGCCGGAGGGAGTTCTCCAATGATACGGTAGGCGCGACCCAGCAGACCATCCATGAAGCCGCCCATCACGATGCAGAGATCGCCGAGGGCTTCATCGGGCATAGCCTCCAGCGCCTCGAAGAAACGCCGCTCATCTCTGGCATTCTCCACCCTTTCGCCCAATCCGGCCTTCTCCACCAGATGCTGTGGATCCCTGCGCCACTGATAGGAAAATACTATCGCCATGACATCCTCCTTGATCGACCACTGATCGCGGCCTCAAGCGATAACATAGGCACGCCTTGTGAGGATATCAAGGGCTGGTCGAAAGGTATATCCCCGCTTGCGTGTCCGTGCCCTCTGCGGACAGGCGGATGATGAACGTGCCGGAAGTCGGTTTCCGGCCCGCGCCCCTCACAAAACTTTGCCCCTTTTTCTGGAAAAGCGCCGTTAAACGAAAAAAGGGCTTACGATTTTACTCGTAACCCCTTGGATTCGCATGGCCGAGACGGATAAAATTTTATATGGTAACAGTGTGGAATCGTTTGTTTAATTCATTGTTCAAAAACGCAAATACCCACAAAAATACCCACATTCGAAAAATATTTTGCTGGACGGTATTGGTCGAGTCTGGAAGCCGAAGAGCTATGGCCTCATCTGCCTATTTCCACTCCGAGTCCAGCAGGAAATCGCGGATGTTGCGGTGTCTGATGCCGTTGCTGCTCATGTCGAACTCGTCCAGCGTCACGACAAACTTCGGGAAGTTGTCCCGCACGCCGTCGTAAACTCCGAACTCTCGCTCGACGGTTTCCGGCGAGGCCAGCAGATAGGCAACCTGAACGTAGAGCTTTTCTCCCTGCTTTTCCGCAACGAAGTCGATCTCCCTGTCGCCCACCTTGCCGACAGTGACCTTCCAACCGCGTCGCAGAAGCTCCATGTAAACGATATTCTCCAGTACGAGATTGATATCGCGCATGTTGCCGCCATAGACGGCTTCGCGGATGCCGTGGTCGGCAACGTAATACTTCTCGTTGACCGTCAGTATCTTCTTGCCCTGAAGATCCTGCCGCTTCACCTGATAGAAGAGGAAGGCTTCCGTGCAGGCGCGGATGTAGTTCAGCACGGTTTCCGGCCTGATGGAGCGGCCTTCGCTCTTCAGGAACTTGGAGATGGCCGTGGAAGAAAACGTGGTGCCGAT
>JAFWYI010000049.1 GCA_017522745.1 Mailhella sp. | reverse complement strand
CACGTCAGGCCGGTTCCCGCCAGAAGCAGGCCAAGAAACTGGAAAAAGAACTGGAGCAGTACAAGCCGGAACCTAAGCGCAAGGAGCTTTCGTTCAAGTGGCCTGAAGCTGCCCCCTCGGAAAAGGTGGTGCTTTCCACCGCCGAACTGGCCTTCCAGTTCTCCGATGGCAAAACACTGTGGCCCGCCCTCACATTCTCGCTGTTCCGCGGGCAGCGCATCGGCCTTGTCGGCCACAACGGCTGCGGCAAATCCACCCTGCTCAAGATACTCGCGGGCAAGCTGGCCCGCACCGGCGGCCGCATGACCATGGGTTCCACCACGCGCATGGGCTACTACAGCCAGCAGCAGACCGAGACCCTCGACCTCGGCGGAACGGTGCTGGGTGAAATGCGCCGGCTCTCCGACCCGCGCACCACGGAAGAAGAGCTGATGAGCGTTCTTGGCCTCTTCATGCTGGGTCAGGGCTATTTCGACCGCTTCATCGATTCTCTTTCCGGCGGCGAACGCAGCCGTCTCGCGCTTGCACTGCTGTTCCTGCGCCGCTGCAACTTCCTCGTACTCGACGAACCCACCAACCATCTCGATCTTGAAAGCCGCGACGCCCTCGTGGATGCCCTCACCGAGTTCGACGGCACTCTGCTCGTGGTAGCCCACGACCGTCATCTGCTCTCCGAAGCCGTGGACGAGATATGGGCCGTGGACGACAAGGGCATCACCGTGTACGAAGGCGGCTTCGAGGAATACGATGCCGCCCGCCGCGCGGCCAAGGCCGCCGCAAAGCAGGCCTCTGCTCCGGCAGCCCCCAACACCGAGGGCAAGCTCGGCGGCACGGGGCTTTCCCGCGATGACCTCAAGAAGCTCAAACGGGAACAGGCCGAACAGCGCAACGCGCTCTACAAACTGCTCAAGCCTCTTCAGGCCAAGTACGAGAAACAGGAAAAAATACTGGAAGAAGTACTGGCACGCCATGACGAGGTAGAACAGATACTGGCCGACCCTGCCGTGTATGCCGATGGTGCGAAGGCTTCTGAACTTCTCAAGGAATTCCACGAACTTCAGGAACGCTCGGAGAAAGAATTGGAAGCTCTGGGCGAACTGGAAGCCCAGATCGCCGAACTCGAAGCGAAACGGGCAGCCCTGTCACTGGATGGCGGCGAATAGGAGAATACATGCGGGATAAACTCCTCCTTCTGCGGAAAAGCGCGCTCGACGCCTTCATCGTTTTCACGGCACTCTCGCTTATCCTTTCCGGCGTGACGCGCATCATGGCCGGGGACACGCTCATCGGTATGGCCATCATCCTCGGTGTGGTCGGCGTTGTGATATGCGTGTGGCAGGTCGGGGCGGATTTCCGCTGGTTCCGCAGAGCCTGCGTCTACCCCACCACGAGCATCCATGTGGCGGACTGGGGCTATTACACCGAAGGTGAACCCATCTGCCGCCTGTACCGCCGCAACGCCCCCATGCAGGACAAGACCTTCTCGCTCTGCTTCAACGTACTCCTGCCGCCCAAGGGGAGTCGCGCCGCCTTTGAAGAAGTCATGTCCGGCCTCGATGCCTGGATGGCGGCCCAGCCCTGCTCCATGCGCCTTCTGGGTCGTATGAGTGCCAACAGCCAGATGGCCGAAGTGGAACTCTGCGTGCAGAAAAAGGATGCGACCCCTGCCGTACTCGAAAGCCTCTATGACTGCTTCGAGCGCACCGCAGAGGCGTCCTTCGCCGCCAACGCCCGCCGCTATGTCCGGGTGACCTATCCGGATCGCGGTCACGTCTTCTATGCCGCGTTCGATGGGCTCGACATCGGCCGGGCTGTCATCGTGGCAGGAAATGATACCGCATGGTTCGACCGCGGCGACACTCGTGGTGGATTCACCCTTTCCACCACCGTCGGCGCACCGGAAAGCGACGCCTTCAAGCGTCTGAGTCAGGACCTTGCCGAAGCCTGCGCCCTGTACGTGGATGACAATCCGCTGGAAGGCGTGCGCCAGTCCGAACTCATCGAGCTGGAAGCCTTCGAGGAACTCTGGCGCCCCGGAGCCTCTCAGCCTGCGGCCGCCCTGCCGACCTTCGATTCCCCCGAACAGGCATGAGGCGAATACGAGTGTAACTCACAGCAGGAAGCGCCTACCGGTCTGTTACTGCATCACACTGCCGAAATTCTGGCCTAATATCTCCTTTTTCGCGCTGAAAAAGAGGTTCTGCTCTGTTTTTTCTCTGGAAATTTTTTCAGGAAAAGGAGAATATCGGGGCTGGACATAACGTCGGGCCGCAAGCTGTCATCTCTCTGCCGTGGAGCCGCCGTGATCGATCAGAATTATTTGCAGTGCCATTTCTTCGGATCTCAGACCAAGGACAAGGTCATGCATAAGAACAAGCCGCAGTCCGGGAGGATGTATCGCATAGGCGAAGCCGCCAGAGCGCTGAACCTGCAGACCAGTGTTCTCCGCTTCTGGGAAGGGGAATTCCCCGAGCTTCAGCCTGTCCGCACCCCTAAAGGTCAGCGGCTGTATACGGAACGCGACATGGAGATCCTCCATAAGATCCGTTCCCTCCTGCATGAGCAGGGCATGACTATCGAAGGGGCCCGCCGTGTGCTTTCCGGCGGAACGGTTCCCGGTGTCCTTCGCGCGAAGCCCGAAGTGGCCGCCCCACCCCAAAAAAAACATGACTCTCTGGCCGTTTCCAATGAAAACCGGGCCATACTTGAAGACGCCCTGTGCGAACTGCGTGAACTGCGCGCCTTCCTTACTATGAACAACGCCGAGGAGATCCGCTGATGATTCTTTCCCCTTCCCTCCTTTCCGCTGACTGCGGCAAACTTGCCGAAACTCTGAAGGCCCTCGAAGCCGCCGGTGTGGAATGGGTACACTGGGATGTGATGGACGGCCATTTCGTGCCCAACATGACGTTTGGTCAGCATGTCATCAAAGGTCTGCGCCCGGCCTCCGGTCTTTTCTTTGACGTACACCTCATGATCGAACAGCCGGAACGCTACCTGGCCGATTTCAAGGACGCTGGGGCCGATATGCTGGTGGTGCATGCCGAATCCACCGTGCATCTTCAGCGTACTCTGGCGGAAATACGACGCCTGGGAATGAAATCCGGCGTAGCTCTCAATCCTTCCACCCCGCTCAGCGTGCTTGATTATGTGCTGGACGACGTGGACATGGTGCTTATCATGAGTGTTAACCCCGGCTTCGGGGGTCAGAAATTCCTGCCCGCCACGTTCCGCAAGGTTTCGGAACTGCGTGCCAAACTCAACGCCGCAGGCCGTAGCGACTGCCTCATCCAGGTGGACGGCGGCGTGAACGTCGACAATACCGGCGAACTGGTCCGTGCTGGTGCGGACGTACTCGTTTCCGGTTCCGCGTTCTTCGGCTTCCCTCCCTTCAACGAACGTCTTGCCGCCTTCAACGCCGCGGCAGAACAGAAATAGCCTTCCGCATAGTCAAGGAGATGCTCCCCATGCCTACTCGTGCAGAACTCGCCAACGCCATCCGCGCCCTTTCCATGGACGCCATCGACAAAGCCAAGTCCGGCCATCCGGGCGCTCCTCTGGGCATGGCCGATATGGCCGAATCCCTGTGGCGCGGCTTCATGAAGCATAATCCCGCTGATCCCGCATGGGCCAACCGCGACCGTTTCGTGCTGTCCAACGGTCACGCCTCCATGCTCATGTACTCTCTGCTTCATCTCACCGGCTACGACCTGAGCATGGATGACATCCGCGACTTCCGCCAGTTCGGCGCCAAGACTGCCGGTCATCCTGAACTCGGCATGGCTCCCGGCGTTGAAATGACCACCGGTCCTCTGGGTCAGGGAATCTCCACCGCCGTCGGTATGGCTCTGGCCGAACGCCTGCTCGCCACGGAATTCAACCGTGAAGGCTTCCCTGTGATGGACCACTACACCTGGGTCTTCGTGGGCGATGGCTGCCTCATGGAAGGCGTGGCGCAGGAAGCCTGCTCGCTCGCCGGCACCTGGAAGCTCGGCCGCCTCATCGCTCTGTACGACGCCAACGATATCTCTATCGACGGCAACGTGAAGGGCTGGTTCTCTGAAGACGTGCCCGGCCGCTTCGAAGCCATGGGCTGGCATGTGGTCCGCGGTATCGACGGCCATGACCCCGAATCCATCGACATGGCCATCCGCGAAGCTCAGGCCGTGACCGACAAGCCCTCGCTCATCGTCTGCAAGACCGTCATCGGTAAGGGCGCTCCCACCAAGTCCGGTTCTGCCGGCTGCCATGGTTCTCCCCTCGGTGCTGAAGAAACTGCCGCAGCCAAAGCCGCTATGGGCTGGACTGCCGAACCCTTCACCGTTCCTGCCGACATCAAGGCCGCATGGGACGCCCGCGAAGCCGGTGCCGCCGCCCAGAAGGAATGGGACGACATGTTCGCCGCCTACGCCGCCGCCTATCCCGAACTGGCCGCTGAATTCAAGCGCCGCATGGCTGGCGAACTGCCCGCCAACTGGGCTGAAGTCGCTTCCGCCGCCATCGCCAAGGCCGCTGCTGAGACCAAGGCCGTGGCCACTCGTGTTTCCGGCAAGAACACCCTCAACGAGATCGCCCCTGCCCTGCCCGAACTCATCGGCGGCTCTGCCGACCTTTCCGGCTCTGTGGGCACTCAGCACAGCGGTGCCAAGTCTCTCGACATCGAGGCCTATACCGGCAACTACATCCACTACGGTGTGCGTGAATTCGGCATGGGTACTGTGATGAACGGCCTCCAGCTCCATGGCGGTTTCATCCCCTACGGTGGCACCTTCTTCGTGTTCTCCGACTATGCCAAGAACGTCATCCGTTCCGCCGCCATCATGGAACGCCGCGTGGTATGGGTACTCACTCACGACTCCATCGGCGTAGGCGAAGACGGCCCCACCCATCAGCCCATCGAACAGATCTGCGGTCTGCGCACCATGCCCAACAATCAGGTATGGCGTCCCTGCGACAGCACGGAAGCCGCCGTTGCCTGGACGAGCGCCGTGGAAGTTAAGACCGGTCCTGTCTGCCTCATCATGAGCCGCCAGAACCTTGCCCAGCAGCCTCGCAGCGCCGAGCAGATCGAAGCCATCCGTCGAGGCGGCTATATCCTCAAGGATTGCGAAGGCACGCCGGAACTCATTTACATTGCCACCGGTTCCGAAGTACAGCTTGCTGTGGAAGCTGCGGATCAGCTCACCGCTCAGGGACGCAAAGTCCGCGTGGTCTCCATGCCCTGCTGCGAGATCTTCGACAAGCAGGATGCTGCCTACCGTGAATCCGTACTGCCTAACGCCGTCCGCGCCCGCGTGGCCGTGGAAGCTCAGGCCACGGGTACCTGGTGGAAGTACGTGGGCCTCGATGGTCGCGTCATCGGCATGGAAAGTTTCGGCGCGTCCGCTCCCGCGGGCACGCTGTTCCCCCATTTCGGTTTCAGTGTTGAAAATGTTATGCAGCAGGCTCTGGAACTGCTGTAAGGAAAGGAGACTCTCATGAAAGCTCTGACCATGAACGATATTGATATGAAGGGCAAACGTGTTGTCATGCGTGTTGATGTCAACGTGCCCATCCACGACGGCGTCATCACCAGCGACAAGCGCATCCGTGCGGTCCTGCCCACCATCCAGAAGGCTCTGGATGCCGGTGCAGGCGTCATCCTTCTGGCCCACCTCGGCCGCCCCACGGAGGGGCTTTTCGAAGAAAAGTTCTCCCTGCGCCCTGTTGCCGCCCACATGGGCACGCTCCTCGGCATGGACGTCCAGTTCTGCGCCGATCCCCTGAACGGTGTGGAATGTCAGCCCGGTCAGGTCGTCCTTTGTGAGAACGTGCGTTTCTTCAAGGGCGAAAAGAAGAACAACGAAGAACTTGCCGCCACCTATGCCGCCATGGGCGACATCTACGTGATGGATGCTTTCGGTGCCGCTCACCGCGCTCAGGCCTCCACGGAAGGCGCTCTGCGCAAGGCCGCTACCGCTGTGGCCGGTCCGCTGATGTTCGCTGAAATGGAAGCCGCCACCAAGCTGCTCGACGAGCCCAAGCGTCCTCTGTACGCCATCATCGGTGGCTCCAAAGTTTCCACCAAGCTCACTGTGCTTGACAACCTCCTCAACATCGTGGACGGCCTCATCGTGGGCGGCGGTATCGCCAACACCTTCCTCGAAGCCGCTGGCTACAACATGGGCGCTTCCCTCGTGGAAAAGGACCTCATCCCTGAAGCCAAGCGTATGATCGAAAAGGCCAAGGAACGTGGCGTGGCTCTGCCCCTGCCTTCCGACGTTGTGGTGGCTCCCAGCTTTGAACGCGCCGCTGAAGCCGTGACCAAGCCTGTTTCCGAACTCACCGCTGAAGACTGCGCCTTCGATATCGGCGAAGCTACGGCCGCTGAATACGCCAAGCTGCTGGCTGGCGCTCAGACCATCGTGTGGAACGGCCCCGTTGGTGCTTTCGAAGTGGTG
>JAFWYI010000048.1 GCA_017522745.1 Mailhella sp. | reverse complement strand
ATAACAGGGGAAGCCCACCAGCGTGGCCATGGCGTTCACCCTGTCGAGAGTGGAAAGGGCGGGGAGATCGCGGCGGAAGCCGGAAAGCGGCGTTCTGCCTTTGAGGCTGCGTTCCTGCAGGATGAAGAGGACGCCGGCACCAGCGGCAACCGCCATCACGCCGACCCCGACGAACACAGCAGCGAGGTGCAGGATGAAAAGCGGGCCTGCAATGAGCGGAGCCCCGGGCGTTTCCGCAAAGCCCACGGCACAGGAGCCGAGGAAGAAAGCCCACGGAGAAACGAAATACAGGGCCACGTCCTGCCGCTGACGGCGCGCCATGAAAAGACCGGCGGCGGCAAGCACCCACGAGAGCGGCATGAGATAGAAACCGCGGGAAACTTCAGCAAAGGAGCCGTTGGCCAGACTATGTACCAGCCAGAGCGAGTGAGCGGCAAAGCCGCAGGTACACAGGATGGCGGCATATTTTTTGACCAGAGTATGGCGGCCCAGCATGCCGACGAGGGAGACGACCGTGGCGATGCCGTAGAAGGCGAGGCAGAGATAGGAAAGTATATCAGTCCATTCCATAGAGGGACTCCTCGGCAGAGAAGTGGAGGGCTTCAGGAAGTACAGGGCGCAACAGGTTGTTTACAGTGTCGATATCCTGTTCTGCGAGAGCGGTCATGAGCTGATCGCGCAGCGGGCGGGCGCAGAGCGCTCGGAAGATCTCGGCATCAGCATCGCTTCCAAGGTCGAGAGCGATGAGGCGGGGACGCAGAACTTCAAGAAGTCGAACGAGGCGAGAATAACCTGCTCCGAGCCAGCTTTCAAGGTCTTCTTTCAAAGCTCGTGCAAGGGCGGGGCTTCCTCCGCTGGTGGAAAGGGCCAGAACGAGCGGGCCGTCTTTGACATGGGCAGGCACGATGAAATTGCCATGCTCGTCATCATCCAGTGGCCCTGCTACATTGCAGAGGATGCCGGCATCACGGCACAGTCTGGCAATGGCGGAGTTGACTTCCGCTGAAGGCGTAGCCGCAAAGACCAGCGAGATGCCGTCTAGATCATCCGGAGCGAAGGCGCGGGCTTCACAGCGGAGGGGCGTACAGTTCAGCCCGACAAGCGAGGCGCGGAAAGCGGTAGCGTCGAGGCCGGGATCGAGTACCAGAAGGGAGGCGGGGTGGCATTCAAGGAGTGTGGCGGCTTTCCGGCGACCGACACGACCGGCACCTACCAGAAGGCAGCGACATTCGGCAAGATCGAGGAACAAAGGATAGTAGCGCATGGAGAGGATATAGCCTTTCAAGCGGGGCTCGTCCAGTGAGTGTGGACACGTTTCACGAAACAAGGGGGAAAAAGACTGGACTAATCCGAGAAAAAGAAGTACGGTTCTCCGACTTGAATCTTCAACATGCGGTAAATCAGGTGACTAGGCGACTGTCCGCCTACCAAGGTGGGTATGGGCGAACCTGTGGGTCCGCAAATCATCTGAGGAGTGTACCATGAAAGAAGGCATCCATCCTAAAGTGTACAAGGCTAAGCTCGTGTGCGCCTGCGGCAACGTTGTGGAAGTTCTTTCCACCAAGGGCGAAACCGTGAACGTCGAAATCTGCTCCGCTTGCCATCCGTTCTTCACCGGCAAGCAGCGCTTCGTCGACACCGCCGGCCGTATCGACCGCTTCCGCAAGAAGTACGCCAAGTTCGCGAAGTAACGCTGGTTCCGGCACATCCTGCGCCGGGTACGAGTGGGACCTCCCCGGGGATACACCTGGGGAGGTTTTCGAGTATGGAAAACTTTTTTGGTGGTCAAGGCTGTTCTGCATGAGTAAGGCTTTTTCTTTTCTTCCTTTTCTTTCCAAAGCCTGTTCGCTTCCCATAGTGGGCGGTCAGGCTGTGATGGAAGGTATACTCATGCGTAACGGCGCATCCTACGCGCTTGCGGTGCGGCGCCCCTCGGGCTTCATCTCGGTGGAGAAGAGGAACTGGCGTACCGTCTGCCCCGATGGGCTCCGCGCTAAGAAGTTTCTCCGGGGCTTCCCTATCCTTGTGGAAACGCTGGCCAACGGCATACGGGCCTTGAACCGCTCTGCCGATCTTTCTTCCGGGGACGATGACTCCTCCCCCATGAGCAGGAAAGAAGTCGCCCTCACGCTGGCCTTTGCCTTCGGAATGGCCATACTGCTCTTCGTGGCGGCTCCTCACGCTCTCGCATTTGCTATGCAGTGGCTGGGCTTTGGTGGAGGTATGGAGGGCTTCTCCTTCCATGTGTGGGACGGCCTGTTCAAGTTCCTCATGTTCATCGGCTATATCGTCGCCATATCGTTCATGCCGGACATCCGGCGTGTGTTTCAGTATCACGGCGCAGAACATAAGACCATCCACGCTTTTGAATCCGGCGGCATGGTCACTGTTGCCACGGCGCGCAAGGGCAGCCGCCTCCATCCCCGCTGCGGCACAACCTTCCTGCTTTTTGTACTGTCCATGGCCATCATCCTGCATGCAGTGGTCGTTCCGCTACTGCTCATGGCATGGCATCCCGAGTCCGCACTCTTGCGCCATGCGGGCATAGTCTTATTTAAAATACTGCTGATAGCACCTGTCAGTGCCATGGCGTATGAACTGATACGCTGGTCTGCCGTGCTGGAAGACGGCTTATGGGGGCGCATCCTGCGGGCTCCCGGCCTTTTCCTTCAGCTCCTCACTACACGCGAGCCCGACGACGAACAGCTTGAAGTCGCCGTGACCGCACTGCGCGAAGCTCTCGGGCCGGACAGCCCCTATGCCGAGCGTTTTGAAACTGCAGAAAATCCCGTTATGGAGTAACTATGTTCGCCAAATTGGAAACTCTTGAAAAGCGTTATGTGGAACTCGATGCCGCCATGGCCGATCCGGCTGTGCTTTCCGATATGGAACAGTTCCGCAAGACCGCCAAAGCCCGTGCCGACCTCGAACCCGTGGTACTCGCCTTCCGTGAGTTCCGCGATCTCAAGGCTCAGCTGGAGGACAATAAGGAACTCCTTTCGGACGACGATGCCGACATCCGCGAAATGGCTCGTGAAGAGATCCATCGCATAGAAAAGGAACTCCCCGAGCGTGAACAGCAGCTCCGCATCATGCTCCTGCCGCCCGACCCCCTCGACGAAAAGAACACCGTTCTCGAAGTGCGTGCCGGTACCGGCGGTGACGAAGCCGCTCTGTTTGCGGCTGACCTGTTCCATATGTATTGCCGCTACGCTGAAATCCAGCGCTGGAAGGTGGAGATCATTTCCGAAATGCCCACGGATGCGGGCGGTTACAAGGAAGTCATCGCTCTCATCTCCGGTAAGCGCGTGTACAGCCGCCTGCGCTATGAATCCGGTACGCATCGCGTGCAGCGTGTGCCCGCCACCGAGTCTCAGGGCCGTATCCATACTTCCGCCGCCACCGTAGCCGTCATGCCCGAAGCTGATGAAGTGGATGTGAACCTCCGTCCCGAAGATCTGCGCATCGACGTGTATCGTGCTTCCGGTGCCGGTGGCCAGCACGTCAACAAGACGGAATCTGCCGTGCGTATCACGCATATCCCCACGGGCGTAGTGGTCACCTGTGAAGACGAACGCTCCCAGCACAAGAACAAGGCCCGCGCCATGAAGGTGCTTGCCTCGCGCATCCTTCAGGCTGAGCAGGAAAAGCAGCATGCCGCCGAAGCTGCGGAACGCCGTTCTCAGGTCGGTTCCGGCGACCGCTCCGAACGTATCCGCACCTACAATTTCCCGCAGGGCCGCGTGACCGATCACCGTATCAACCTCACCATGTACTCCCTTGACCGCTTCATGGAAGGCGATATCGAGAACATGGTAGAAGCCCTTGCCTCTGCGGCTCAGGCCGATGCCCTCAAGGCTGAACTCGGCTAAAGCACAGGGAGGAAACCATGAGCGACGAATATATCCCTGAAGGCGCCGTCGAGATCGAATCCGGTGTCGTGGTAGAGGAAGAACTCAAGGAGCCTTCCATGTACCGCGTCATCCTGCATAATGATGACTACACCACCATGGACTTCGTGGTCATGGTGCTGGAACAGATCTTCCGCAAGAGTTCAGAAGAAGCGGAAGCCATCATGCTCTCCGTGCATGAGAAGGGTAGCGGCGTCTGCGGGGTGTACCCCAAGGAGATAGCCGAGTTCCGCGTGGCTCAGGTGGCTCGACGCGCCAATGAGGCCGGTTTCCCTCTGCGCTGTACCATGGAAAAGGAGTAAGAGGATTTGTCTATGATGGGTCGTTCGCTGATGCAGGCCATAGCGCTTGCCGTGATGGAGATGCGTTCGCGCCGCAATGAGTGCCTCACTGTGGAACATCTGCTGCTGGCGATGACACGCGAGCAGCTGGGTCGCGTCATCCTCAAGGGTTGCGGTGCCGACCTTCCCGAACTGCGAAATCAGCTGGACGAGTTCCTCACTCGCTATCTGCCCGCTACTGAGGGCGAGCCCAACCTCGAAGGTGAAGTCATCCAGACCGAAGCTCTTGAGCGGGTGCTGGAACACGCTGTGGCCCATGTACATTCTTCCGGCCGACAGCAGACCGATATAGGCGATGTGCTGGCGGCCATGTTCCATGAGCAGGACAGCTGGGCAGCCTACTATCTCCGCAAGCAGGGCATCGACCGTTTGCGTGTACTGGAGTTCGTGTCGCACGAACTTCCGGAGATCCT
>JAFWYI010000047.1 GCA_017522745.1 Mailhella sp. | reverse complement strand
TGGAGTCTTCATGGGAACAAAGGAAGGGGGAGGGAGAAGAGCGTTTCCCCCTCCCCCGGTTAGGATCAGATGCGGTCAGCAAGGGCAAACGCGCTGTGTATGGCATCGATCATCTTGCCTACCTTGGCGCAGTCGCCTATGGCGCTGAACTCCATACCAGCCTGGGCGAGTTCACGGCACAGGCTGTTTTCGGAGCAGTAGCCTACGGCCATGACCAGCGTGTCGAAGCCCTGAAGGGTCTCTTCGCCGTAGGGCTTTTTCACCAGGACATCGCCGTTTTCGTGGATGGCCTTGAGCTCGGTTTCTACAAAGAGCTTCACGCCGTAGCTGTTCAGGCGTTCGAAGAGCCAGCGCTTATTGCTGGCGTGCATATCGGCCGCCGCTTCGGGGCGCATTTCCACGATGGTGACCTTGCAGCCCTTTTCTGCAAGGAATTCCGCCGTTTCGCAGCCGATGAGGCCGCCGCCGAGCACAAGGGCCTTGCGCCCGGGCTGCACGTCTCCGCGCAGTATGCTTTCAGCCGTATGGACCATAGGGTTGGAAGCGCAGAAGCCCGGAACGATGGGGGTGCTGCCGGTAGCCACGATGATATGGTCGGCGTTGCATGCGGCAATGGCTTCCGCCGTAGCCTTCTGCCCAAGGCGGAGTTCGATGTTGGGCTGGGACGCGACTGCCTGGCTGAACCATGCGGTGATGCCATGCAGGTCCTGCTTCAACGGAGGCAGGGCGGCAACACGGCACAGGCCGCCGAGTTCCTTTTCCTTTTCGAAAAGGATGACGCTGTGCCCGCGCTCTGCGGCATGGAGGGCAGCCTGCATGCCGCCAAGGCCGCCGCCAGCCACCACCACCCGCTTTTTGACAGGCGCAGGAGCGACTTCGTACGGGTAGATGCCTTCGAAGCTGGTACGGGGGTTGAAGGCGCAGCGCACTTCCAGAGCCCGGCGGGTGCGCCCGGCACAGGCTTCGTTGCAGGCCACACAGGGCAGGATTTCGGAATCCCGTCCTTCAGCCACCTTCTGGGGGAAGTAGGGGTCGGCCAGTAGGCCGCGGCCAAGGGCCACCATATCCAGCCTGTCATCGGCCACGAGCGAACGTACGAGATCGGGGAGGCCAAGGCGGCCGACACCCATAACGGGCACCCGGCGGCCTATGGCTTCGCGGATGGCGCTTGCGTTATCCACGTTCCAGCCGTGTGGCTTGTGGGACAGGGGAATGTCGATATCCGCTTCAGGGATGCCGGCGGAGATATGCAGCAGGTCGGCTCCGGCGTCCACAAGGGCAACGGCGATGCGTTTGCTGTCCTCCAGCGTCATGCCGCCTTCCACGCCTTCGATGGAGCTGAGGCGTACGCCGATGGGGAAATCCGGGCCTACGGCTTCGCGCACGGACTTCAGCACTTCAAGGGCGAAGGTGAGGCGCTTTTCGAAGGAGCCGCCCCAGCGGTCGGTGCGCTTGTTTGTCAGCGGGGAAAGGAACTGGGTGATAAGGTAGCCGTGGGCACCGTGGATCTCCACAGCATCGAAGCCCGCTTTTTTGGCACGCGCGGCGGCCTCGCCATACTTGCGGATGATGTCGAGTATCTCCTGTTCGCTGAGGACGGAGCTTTCATCCGCAGGGGTGAAGCCGGGCACCCACGAGACCAGCTTGACGGGCATGCCGGTCACGCTGGGCAGGGCCGCGCGGCCGCGGTGCAGGAGCTGGATGGCGATCTTGGTTCCGTACTGGTGGACGCGATCCGTGAGCTTTTTCAGCCCCTCGATGTGGAAGTCCTCGCAAATGGCAAGCCCGCGGGCGGAGTTCCTGCCCTCCCAGGCCACGCAGCTCGTTTCGGCTATGATATAGCCTACGCCGCCCTTGGCGCGCTCTTCGTAGTAGCGTATGAGCCGCTCCGTGGTTTCCCCGTTCCGAGCAGCGTAGGAGGTGTTGAGCGGAGAGAGGACGAGACGGTTTTTCAGCGTCATTCCATTGATGGTGATAGGGGAGAAAAGATGAGCCATATTTCCTCCCTAGCCGATGGAAAGACCCAGCAGCCGTGCAGCGTTGCCGTAGAAGATCTTATCCTGCACTTCTGGCCTGATGTTCTTTTTGTAGAATTCCACAGCCTGTACATGGCCGATGTGCGGGTAGCCGGTGGCAAAGAGGAAGCGGTCCTGCAGGAAGTAGTTGGCCGCCATGAGGTAGTCGTTCATGCCCGGCATATTGAACATGATGAAGTCCGGGCAGAGGATGACGTTCTGGTGGCGATGGGCAAGGTACAGGTTCTGGGTGACCCAGGGCCAGCCGCCGTGGGCGTCCACAATGGTGAGCTTGGGGAAGTCGCGCGCCACGTTGTCGATGAGTTCGGGCGAGGTGAAGCCGATGTTCGGTCCACAGGCGGCAGCCGTCATGATGGAGACGAACACGCCCTTTTCCTGACAGGCTTCGTACAGCGGGTAGAGCTTTTTGTCGTCGGCATGCAGCGGGCTGGGCAGCATGCCGGGTTCGAAGCCCACGCCCTTGAGCGGGCCATTGACCACATATTCATCCAGTTCGGTAAGGGCCTTGTCCATATCCGTGGGGTCGAGTGCGGCGATGCCGCTGAAGAAGCCGTTGCTGTCGGTCACCATGCTGGCCACGGCAGCGTTGGAAACGGAGCCCTTGGCGGCCACACGGGCCGGGATGACCGCATGCGTGATGTCTGCTTCCTTCATTTCTTCACGGAGCAGTTCCATGGAGACCTGGGCGACAGACTGGGCCTGCTGGAAGCCGATACGGGCAGTTGCCTTGGCTATATTGGCTACGTTGCCATAGACCGAGGGCACATACGGGCCCGCCGGAGGACGCATTCTGAAGTCGATGATCATGATCTCTCCTAGATGAGGTTGAACATACCGGCGGGAGTGGCCACATTGAGGATGCCGTTGAAGCATGCCCACAGAGCGACGGTAACAACCAGGGTGACGAGTATGAATCTGGCTATGGTCTTTCCGCAGAAGGCTACGCCGGCGCTCTTACGGGAGTAGAGCAGCATAGCCATCATCATGCCAGCCATAGTCACATAGAAGCCGAATATGTCGATCAGCGGAAGGGCGAGTACGCAGATGGCGGAGTAGAACACTGCGTTGAGCGTGAACGTCTTGCCTACATGGCTCATCTTGCTGGAGCCAAGCTCGTCTTCGGGGGCGAAGAGGATGTAGAGCAGGATGATGATGTTCAGCACCAGCATGATCAGGAAGATGGCCTTGGGGAAGACCTGCGCGATGCCTTCGATCTTGGTGGTCTCGTTGAGGAACACGAAGTTCAGCACGAGTATGGCAAGGATGGCCCAGAAGTCGAAGCGCAGCATGTTCCGCAGGGAGAAGGCGTAGGGCTTGCATTCGCAATTGCCGTGGTTGCGGATGAACGGGATGAGCAGGACGACGACGTTAAGGGCGAACAGGCCAAAAGCCATAGGCGAGAAGATGAGCAGATCCCATACGGAGTCCAGAGCCTGGGCGCGCATGATGGTCGTTCCCAGCGATTCCTCGATCATGGTGCTGAGAACGAGGCCGAGCGCGATGGCCGCAGGGGGTATCTTGGCCTTCAGGAAGATATAGGACGCGATGCCGCCGACTACCATGACGGTAATGTCGAACTGGCTGTTGCGGAGGGCGTAGGCGCCGATGAAGGAGAGTACGAGTACCGAAGGCACGATGTACAGCTTGGGCACCACAAGGATCTTGGAAGACAGGCGGGCAAGCACATAGCCTACGGGGATGATGCCGAGGTTCACCACGATCATGGCAGCGATAAAGGCAAAGGCGATATCGCCGTTCTTTTCCATCATGGTGGGGCCGGGCTGGAGGCCCTGCGCCACAAGGCCGGCCACGAGGACGGCGGCAGCGGCAGAGCCGGGGATGCCGAGGGACATCAGGGGGACGAGGGCGCCGCCCACGGATGCGTTGTTGGAACACTCGGGGACAAGCACACCGTCGATATCGCCGGAACCGAAGCGGTCGGGGTTCTTATCCCAGCGCTTGGCTTCGTTGTAGGCCATGATGGAGGCGATGTTGCTGCCGGCACCGGGCAGGATGCCCACCAGGGTACCAATGATCGAAGACATGATCATGAGCTTCGTTCTCATGAACATGCGGCGGAAAGGCGTCCAGAAGGCTGTGGGGTCATGCTTGAAATCGGCAATGAACTGCTCCTTGTCTTCCAGCAGGACGAGCATCTGGCAGAAGGAGAAC
>JAFWYI010000046.1 GCA_017522745.1 Mailhella sp. | reverse complement strand
CGACCGGTGAGACTGCCGTGGAAGCCACCGGAAAAGCCGATGGGCCACGACACGCGGCTGGTACGGCATACACAGCCGGAATCAGGAGCTTCCGAGCCGCAGATGATGCGGAGAAGGGTAGATTTGCCAGCTCCGTTGAGGCCGAGGATGCCCATGCTCGTGCCTTCCTTGAACGTATAGGAAATATCGTTCAGCACGTGTTTCCAGCGACCGTTTTCAAGGCGATAGCGCTTGCTGATGTGATCGAGCTGTATCATCGGCGTTTTCCTCTCACATGACGTTCAAGAAGGAGTCCAAGACAGAGAAAAACAGCCGTACAGGAGCATAGGTAGAGTACGCTGTAAGGCATGGCCCGGTAGCCGGCGGAGATGCTCATACGGCACATCTCGATGATCTGTATCATGGGATTCCACCATACATAATCCATGACATATGACGGAAATCGCGAAATGGAGAAGAATACACCAGACGTAAAAAACATGATACGGAGTATGATACTGACGATTTTTTCAGTGACAGGGAAATAGGTGTTTATGGCATGACACGTCATGCCGACACCAAGGCCGAGCAGGGCGGGAATGAACAGGGTGAAGACAAGCACCGCAAAGTTGCTGACCTGAAAATAGATGCCAAGCAGAGCCGCAACGATGAGAAGTATGAGAGCGGAGACGATCTCCTTCCCCCATAGTACGACCATGCGCCCGATCATCAGATCGAGCGGCGTTACCTGCGGAAAGGTCAGGAGGGCTTTATTGCCTGAGACTGCGTTCATACATTTATTCACGGTCCCGCGGAAAATGCTGAACAGACAGAAGCCTGCCAGCAGGAAGAACAGTATCGGCATGCCGTGCGGAGGCCTGAACCCCATGATCTCGCGCAGTGTCCAGAAAATAACGACACTGGTCATCGTGTCGATCAGCGCCCACAAATAACCAAGACGCGAGGAGCCATATATAGTATGGACTTCCCGCATCATGAGGGCATAGATGACGCGCCCCTGGGTTTTGAGAGCTGAATCGACGACCATGGGACTTACCTCGGCTGTCCCTCGAAGATAGGAGCGGCGGTGTACCACTGTTCGCCGTCCTTGCAGATGACGACGCGGTGAGATTCACCGTTCACGGTCACGGTGGCGTGGCGGCAGGTCTGGCCAAGTCCGGAAGTATAGAAATCACCCGCGCGCACCTGAGAGGCGGCACCAAGAGGCGAGACCATGACGGCCGTAGTCCAGCACGTCATGGCGGCGACTTCAGCAGCAAAGGCGTCCTGCACGGTGACGACGGGAGCCGCCTCGGGGTTCACCTTGGCCGGAACACAACCTGCGATCATGGCGGCTGTAAAAGCAAGAACAGCCAGTATGACGACCAGAGCGTGTGCTTTCGTTTTTCTGTTTTGTATTATCATATGCTCCTAGTCTCCTTTCGAAGCTGTATCCGTATTTCTAGCTTGTGATGGTTAGCAATATTTTACAATTCTTTTTGCATAGTTGTAAATTTTCAATCCAAAAAGTCTGGACCGTGCCCTTGCTTGTGCAAATTATCAAAAATAACGATTAATGACCAGTTAAATAATCTGATAGTAACATCATGCGGGACAGCTCAAGAAGGCAGTCATAAGTCTAGTGGTATTTTTTTTGTAAATTCAAGCAATTAAAAAATAAGCCCTGCTGGTACGCTGTACATTGTGGTGAGGGCGCATGTCTTGCTGTCGCGAGACGAGACACTACGTCCGGCGTCTTCCTTCTCCTCTCCCTCCACGCCACACGTAGGGCACGATGTCAGTCTCCTCAGACGCTCAGCCCGACGGAAGTACGCTTAGTCGCCGCGCAGTCATGCAGAGGGGAGAAGGAATTGAAGCAGCCCTCGGGAACATGGCGCGGTGATTCCCATTCCCCTTCATCCGGTAGCTGAAAAGTAGTGCGATAGCGCAAGGGCCCCATCGAGTTTTGCGTAGATGTCGCGTAGTCGTGGATAGACTATGTCCTCAACGGAAAAATTGAAAAAGAAAAAGCGTTATCTTCGTCCACCCTCTTGTGGACTGCGGCCCAAATTTTCCTTCCGACCGGCGCCGTTTATGCTATGTTCTGCCTGAAAGAAAGGAACGCATCATGAACGAAAGCATTTCCCCTATCGAGATCTCTGGCACCCACGCCTCGGCGCGAGTCTTCGCCACTGAGCTGGAATCTTCCGCCCAAGGGCAGATACGCGCCCTCTGCGATCAGCCTTTCGCGGACGGAAGCCGTATCCGCGTGATGCCCGACTGCCATGCTGGCAAGGGCTGTGTTGTCGGCCTCACTATGACGGTGGAGGGTCGCGTCTGCCCCAATCTCGTAGGCGTGGACATCGGCTGCGGCATGGAAGCCGTGCGCTTCACGCCGAAGAAAGGCCTGGACTTCGACCGCCTTGACGCCTTCATCCGCGAGAACATCCCCAGCGGATTCAGCGTGCGGGGCGAGGCTCACGATCGCGCCAGCGGCCTCGACCTCGACGACCTCGTCTGCGGTCGCCACGTGGACAAGAGCCGCGCGGCCCTCAGCCTCGGCACATTGGGCGGCGGCAACCATTTCATCGAAGTCGCGCAGGGCGAGTCCGGTCTGTGGCTCATCATCCATTCGGGCAGTCGCCGTTTCGGACTCGAAGTGGCGGGCTGGTATCAGAAAATGGCGGGCGAGGCCTGCAAGACGCAGGGCATCCCCTACGAGCTTTCGCACCTCGAAGGGCAGGCCTGCGAAGACTACCTTGCCGACATGGCCGTGGCGCAGAGCTATGCCGCCGAAAACCGCGCCCTTATGGCCGACCTCATCCTGCGCGGCCTCAAGTGGCGCGAAGAAGACCGCTTCACCACCATCCACAATTATATCGACCTCGAACACGGCGTACTCCGCAAGGGGGCGGTCTCGGCCCGCGAAGACGAACGCCCGCTCATCCCGCTGAACATGCGCGACGGCAGTCTGCTCTGCCGCGGCCTCGGCAATGACGACTGGAACCAGAGCGCACCGCATGGCGCGGGCAGCCGTCTGAGCCGCTCCGAAGCCAAGGGGGCGATAACGCTCCCCGAGTTCCGCAAGGCCATGCGCGGCATCCACAGCACGTGTATCAGCCGCGAGACCATCGACGAAAGCCCCATGGCCTACAAGGACGCTGAGGGCATCGCGGCGGCCATCGGGCCGACTGCCGAGATCGTGGATCGCCTGAGTCCGCTCTACAATTTCAAGGCCGGAGGAGAATAGATGGAAGGTTCGATCCTGCTCATCAGCGCGGGAATAGGAAGTCCGGCGGAGTGCGAACTTGCCGT
>JAFWYI010000045.1 GCA_017522745.1 Mailhella sp. | reverse complement strand
GGAGAGGTCGGGCCGCCGGGTGATGAGTACGCGCATCCCTGTGATGCTCTGCGAGAGCAGGAACAGTCCGGCCGTGAGCGGTATACGCCATGCGCCGGGAATGGGATCATGCCAGAAAAGGCTGAACGACATGTAGGCGGCAATGACCAGCATAAGAGAAGTGCTGGAGGCAAAGAACGTCTTGTTGCGCGCGTAGTCGGCCATGCTTCTCCTCTATTTTCGGGCGATGTACTTTTCCATGGCTTCGGCCGAGTGGTTCTGACCGCGCCAGAAGGCCAGAGCCCATAGGATGAGTACGGCAGCCTGCGTGTCGTCCAGCTGCCGGCACTTGTTCTCGATATCGTTGGCATCAGCTCCATATCGGGCGTGGATATCGCTCTGGTCGCAACGCTCCAGCACCTGAAGCAGGAGGTGGGCGAGGCGCAGATGGGAGGTGTCGATGACCATATTTTCATGGGCGTCGATGACAGTCTTCAGTTCGGCAGGGCTGAACAGCTCCTTCAGCATGTTCACCGTGGTGAAATAGGTGTCCACAGTCCACGGAAGCATGAATTCGGCACCGGCTCCGGGGCTTTTGAAGTAGTCCTTGAGCCAGAGGTCCAGAGCTTCAGTCTGAGTGGGGGAGATCATGGGTCCTCCGCTAGAACGGATGGGTGTACGGTATTTCGCCGTAGGTTTTGGCGGGGTCTTCGGCACAGGGCAGAAGCGGACGGCGGCCTTCCAGCCAGTCGCGGAAGTGACCGATGACCTTGGCATGGTCGAAGCAGAGCGGGCCGGGGATGGCATCCATGGGATAGAAGGCGGCATCAGCGGCGTCATCTCCGGCACAGAGCTGGTCAGGGTCGGGCGCGCGGCCCACGAACACAGTGGTGAGCGTGTGGTTACGCATGTCACGCGGCGGGTCGGAATAGACGCCTGCACACCAAGCAGTTCTACGTCCAGAGAGGTTTCTTCCTTCATCTCGCGCACGGCGGCATGTTCGGCCGATTCGCCTTCTTCGATGAAGCCGCCGGGAAGCGCCATGCCGAGAGGTTCCGTTCCTCGCCGCACCAGAACGATGCCGCGCTTTTCATCATAGATGACTACGTCGGCCGTGGGGAGAGGATTGCTGTATTTGACGACAAGCGTGCCGCATTGGGGGCAGTATTTGGGATTGTTCATAGGCCCTCTTTCAGGAAAGGAAGGTGAAGCCGGCTTTGATGAGCTGGGAGAGGGGAAGAGCGCCTTCGCGGCGGATGCGGAGCTGGCGCTGCCCGAGAGGCTCTACGATAGTGCTTGCCATGCCGCCTCCGGGGGCGGGAGGCATGTCGAGTATGCCGTCGGGCATATCGTCAGACCCGAGGAAGGCGATAAGTTCCGGATCGAGTTCGGTGGCAGATGTCACAGCCGGGCGTCCGCTGATGTTGGCGGAGCTGGAAACGATGGGGAGCCCGCATGCTTGCGACAGTGCCCGGGCCGCGGGGTGCGCACTTACCCGAACAGCGATGCGCCCGGTGCCTCCGGTGAGGATATCCGGCAGAGCATGCACGGCGGGGAGCAGGATCGTGAGCGGCGCAGGCCAGAACTCCGCAATTTTTTCCACATCACCGAGCATGGCGGCAGGGATATCGGCAACGAGGGGGAGCTGTTCTACAGAGCCGAGAATGACGGGGAGCGGCATATCCGGCGAACGCCGCTTGGTCGCAAAGACGCGTTGCAGAGCCTCAGGGGCGTCCACCCGGCAGCCGATGCCGAAAAACGTCTCCGTGGGATAGATGACGAGACCGCCTGCAAGGATACGGCGGGCCGCCTCCTGGATATCCGCGGAGCAGTCGAGCCGTTGAGCGGAGGGCTGCTGAGCGGGGGATGCGGCTGCGAGCCGGATATCGGACTGGCGGGAGCCTTCATTCACGTCGGAAGTCACGCTTGCCTCCCTGTGAAGCTGTGTTTATAGTGACCGCATGAGTTTGAAACCATTGCGAGTCATGACCGTTGGCAAGCCCCACGCGTTCTGGAAGGACGCCGGGGAACATTATCTTGAACGCCTTTCCCGCTTCCGCAAGATGACGGAGACCATCATCCGCGATTCCGACCCGGCACTGCCAGTGCCGCGCCGCGTGGAAGAGGAGGGCAAACGCATCCTTGCGGCCCTTACACCGCAGGATATCGTAGTATGCCTGGATGAGAAAGGGCGTTCGATGACGTCCCGGGAATTTTCACGCTTTTTGGACGGAATGTCCACAGATGCGACGCGTCGTCCTTGTTTTATCGTGGGTGGGCCGTTCGGTCTGCATGAATCTGTGCGCCAGAAAGCCCGTCATCTCATCGCGTTCGGCCCGCAGACCTTTCCTCACGAGCTGGCCCGGGTGGTACTGCTCGAACAGCTCTACCGCGCCGAAAGCCTGCTGAGGAACATGCCATATCATCACGATTAGGCATCTTTTGTGGTATTCGATGGAAGGCCGTCTCCTCACACGAGGGGACGGCTTTTCGTGTTGCGCCGAGGGGAATGAAAAGCCCCCACGAATTTTATGGAGTGAGGACTCGGTTCCAGCCTGCAAGAACCTTCCAGGCCCCAGAGAGCCACGAAAAAACTACGATGGTGAACTGCCCCCGTCAAGTTCCAGAAGATCCATGTATCGAAGTGGCTCTGTAAAAAGTGCGGATGAAGGGATGGGATAGGAAGCGGGAGAAGGAGTTTTGCCAGACTTTCTTTCTCCCGTTTCCATAAGATCATCCTTTCACCTTACTCCTCGCCCGCCATGCGCTTCAGCTCTGCAGCGCGGCCCGCATCGTCCAGAGGCATGCAGAGCGTGAAAGTCTCATCTCCGCGGACTTCTTTGCGAACGTAGAAGTGCTGCGCCGCCCGGGCCGCAAGCTGAGGCCAGTGGGTGATGAGCAGAAGCTGACGGCGCGAGGCCAGTTCGTTAAGGCGATCGGAAACGCGGTTCAGAGTGATACCGCCGACGCCGGCATCCACTTCGTCGAAGATGAGCATGGCATCCTCGCCAGAGGAGCGGACGCCTACCACGGCCAGCAGGAAGCGGGAAAGTTCACCGCCGGACGCGATCTTGTCCAGAGGTTGAGGCTTCATGCCGGGGTTCGGGGCCCAGAGCAGACGATAGCGGTCTTCCACGCAGGCCGGGCAGATGACCTTCACCTTGTCCATGACTTGAGGCCAGATCTCATGAGGGACGGCTTCCGGCTCAACATGGACTCGTTCGTTGAAGCCAAGACCGGCAAGTTCCTTTTTCAGAGCAGTACAGAAAGCCAGGGAAGCTGTTTTACGCTGAGCGTTACATTCTTCAAGTAATGCATGAAGTTTTTTCGAGAGTTCGCGTTCCTGTTTTTCAAGGCGGTGCAGGTCCAGCCCACAGGCGTCGAGGAAGGAGAGGTTTTCGCGTATCTCGTCCTGAAGTCTCAATATTTCCGGTATGCTGCGGCGAAGGCGGCGCTTAAGCTGAGCCAGTTCGTACAGGCGGGATTCCAGCTCGTCCGGGTCGTATTCGCACTGAGAGGTGGGGGTAGTACGGAAGCGACGGGAAAGTTCTCGAGCTTCCTCCTGAAAATTGAGCAAGGCATCGAGTGAGGGGGCAAAGGAAGGATCATCCTGAGCGAGAGAGCTGATGAGGCGTTCCAGCTCGCCAAGCTGGGACGTGAGGCCCGGACCATCGCCGCCCAGCATGAGACTGAGCCCCTGTTCGTACTGCGAGCGCAGACGTTCAGTACTCCGGAGTTCCGTGCGGGCTGCCTCCAGTTTTTCTTCTTCTCCTTCTTCCGGAGCGACTTTTTCGATCTCCTTCTGCTGCATTTCAAGGAGTTCGCGTTTTTCGCTGAGCAGCTCCATGCGATCCAGCAGCTGGCGGCGCTGGTCGGCAACGTCTTTGAGTTCGCGGAGGAGAGCATCTTTACGCGCGATGAGCGAGGGGTCTGGCAGGAAGGAATCGATGAGCGAAGCCTGATAGGCCTGCTGGAGAAGTCTCTGCTGACCGTGCTGGCTTACATGGAAGAGCAGACTGGGGCGCAGGGCACGCACCGCATCCTGTGAGGTGAGGGAGCCGTTGAGGAAGAAATGACTGCGGCCGGAAGAAGCGGAAAGTTCGCGACGAAGCACGATCTCTTCCTCCTCGCCGTTTTCATCGCGGCGCGTGAAGAGGGCT
>JAFWYI010000044.1 GCA_017522745.1 Mailhella sp. | reverse complement strand
GTAGAAGGACCGGCGAAGGCAATGGGCGAAGGCAACGAAAAAGCCCCGCTCAGCAGAACGGGGCTTTGACGATCAGGATTTCTGGGCTCGTATCCAGGCCATGGCTTTGGGCAGATCCAGCGTGCCTTCATAGATGGCGCGGCCGGATATGGCACCTTCAAGGTTGGCTTCAACACTGAGCGGGTACAATGCTTTGATATCATCCAGCGTGGCAACGCCACCAGCCGCGATGATGGGCACGGGGCTGGTCCTGGCAAGACGGGAGAGCATGGGCATGTTCACGCCGCTCTGCATACCGTCGCGGGCAATGTCGGTATAGATGATGAAAGCCGTGCCGTCATCCACGAGACGGGGCAGGACTTCGTCGATGGTGAGCCCGGCATCGGTCACCCAGCCGCGGGTCTTGAGGCGTCCGTCCACAGCATCGAGGGAAACGCCGATCTTCCCAGGGAAGAGCTTGCAAAGGCGGGAATATTCCTGCGGCTTTTCCAGAGCCATGGTACCGATGATGAGGCGAGTGACACCGGCATCGAACCACATGCGCGCGGCATCTTCGTCACGAACACCGCCGCCCAGTTCGATGGGGATATCCAGCGCTGCGCTGATGCGGGAGACCAGATCGGCGTTCACACTGCGGCCCTGAAAGGCGCCGTCGAGGTCGATGAGGTGCAGCCATTCGGCGCCCTGAGCCTGCCAGTGGAGAGCGGCGGCTACAGGGTCATCGTTGTAAACGGTGGATTCGTCAGCCTTGCCGTGCTTGAGGCGGACAGCCTTACCGCCCTGAAGATCGACTGCGGGAAAGATGATCATAGGCCCAGTTCCTCCACGGCTTTGTCCATGCCTTCACCGGCAAGTTCGAGAGCGGTGATCCACTTGCCGCCACGGCGGAAGAAGGAACCGATCTGCGTGAGGTCGCTGGTGAGAGCCTGCTGCTCTTCGGCAAAGTGCGAACGCTGGAGCAGGGTGACAGGTTCACGAACATCGATGAGATAGAAATCTTCGTTGATGGCGGCGGCGGTCATCGCACCAACTTCACCGCCGATGCGTTCCTGAAGAGCGATCACCTGAGGCACCACTATCATGTCTGCACCGGCCTTACGAGCGCGGTCGGCCCACGTGATGAGGGCGTTGCGGCGGCCGCGGTCATCCTTGTGCAGCGGACCACGCACATCGGCACGGCTGAGGAAGATATAGCTGTGCTTATCTGCGTGGAGTTTGGAGCGGAACAGACCATCGAGTTCGGTGAGCTTTTCACCGGGGATGGTCTTCTGCCCTTCGGGGATGAAACCGGAAAGCAGTTCAGAGGTCTGCGTAGGCTGGGTGAAAGGGGCCACGGCCACCACGACATCAGGCATGATGAAACGCGAAGGTCCGGAGGACTTTTCACAGCCTGCCAGCAGGCATACGGTGAGGACGGCGAGAAGGAAGGCGCGGAATTTCATCAGTCGAGGCTCCCCTTGGTGCTGGGCATACGGTCAGTAGTGCGGCGGACGGCCTGAGCCAGCGCGAGGCCCAGCCCCTTGGCAGCGGATTCCAGAAGGTGATGGCCGTTCTTTCCGTACTGGTAGGAAATGTGCAGGTTGCACTGAGCGGCGGAAGCCAGTCCTTTGTAGAATTCACGCCACAGATCTTTTTCTTCCCCGGCCATGACCGGAGGCAGGAGTTCGTCGCCGCGATATTCCAGCCAAGGGCGACCGGACATATCTACGGTCACGTCGGCGAGAGCTTCATCCATGGGAACGCGGGCCCAGCCTACGCGGGCAATGCCGCGACGGTCGGCCAGAGCATCGCGCAGAGCTTTGCCAAGGCAGAGGGCCACATCTTCTGCGGTGTGATGCGCGTCCACATGCATATCACCGGTGCAGACGAGTGTGAGGTCGAAGCCCGCCCAGAAAGTCGTGAGCGTGAGCATGTGGTCGAGCATCCCGAAGCCGGTACTCACAACAGCTTTTCCGTTGCCGTCCAGAGAGAGTTCGAGGCGTACGGACGTTTCGCCCGTGGAACGCTTGACCGCGGCGCAGCGGCAGGGAAGATCACTCATGTCTGTTCCTCCTTTTCCTGTTCACTGGATTCGGAAGGCTTTTCTTTTTTCTTATAGGCCATGGCCGAAACGTAGATGCTCACTTCATAGAGCAGGAGCATGGGCATGGCCATGAGGCACTGGGAGAACACATCGGGCGGCGTGAGGATGGCGGCCACGATGAAGATGAGCAGGATAGCGTAGCGGCGCTGGCGGCGCATGAAATCGGGGCTGAGTATGCCGAAGCGCGAAAGGAAATACGCAAACAGCGGCATTTCGAACACTACGCCGAACGCGATGAGCAGTTTCAGGGCGAAGCCGAGGTATTCTTCCACCGAGATCATGGGCACGATGGTATCGGTAGCGAAGCCCATGAAGAACTTGAAGGCGATGGGGAACACCATGAAGAAACAGAAGGAAGCGCCCGCAAGGAAGAATATGGAAGAGAAGAAGGCCAGAGGAAGCACGGCTTTCTTTTCTTCTTTATACAGACCGGGGGCGATGAAGGCCCAGAGCTGATAGAACGTCAGCGGGCTGGTGCCGAACAGCGAAGCCACGAGAGCCACCTTCATGTAGGTGAAGAACGCACCGGCAGGAGAGGTGTAGATGAGCTTGCTGCCTTCGGGGAGCTGGGCTTTGAGCGGAGCGGAAAGGAAATCGTACAGCGGTTCGGCCACGCCGTAGAACGCCACGAAACCAAGGATGACCAGAATGACGATGCGGCAGAGGCGGCGGCGCAGTTCGTTGAGATGGCCCATGATGGTCATGGGTTCTTCTTCGCCGTCGAACTCATCTTCTTCATCCTCCTCGTCCTCGTCGTTTTTGCTGGCGGCGCGGGCGGGAGTATCGTCTTCGTCGTAATCGTCGAGTTCGCCGGGCTTGCGTTCGTCGGGGGCGTGGAACGCGGCGAAGGTGGGCACGTTCTTTTCAGCAGGAGTTTCGTCGTCGTTTTCGGCTTCGTCGAAAAGGTTGAGCGGCCCATGGGGGCTGCCGTCTTCCGAAACATCTTCCGGGCGATAGGCGTCAGCAGAGACGGCCTCTTCATCGGAGGTCACGTCATCCATGGGAAGTTCCGTGACGCTGTTTTCCTCTTCGGGCTGATCGGTAGGCTCAGCAGAGGATCCAGCGGCTTCCTCAGGCGTATATTCGTTCAGTTCTTCTGCCGGAGCATCCGTCTGCACAGCGTCATCCTGTGCGGGAGCGAGCTGCCCGGAGTTCAGCATTTCTTTCGTATCCATTCCAGCGGTCACATTCAGGCTTTATTGCTGTTTTCAGAGGAGGCTTCAGGTGCGGGAGCGACTTCGGCAACGGATTCAGACAAGGCGGCCTCTGCTTTTTCCGCGGCTTTGGCGGCTTTGCGGGCCTTGGCCTTCTGTTTTTCTTCGTCGATGGCGATCTCGGTATTCAGCGTGCGCTGGAACTCCGTGGAAACACGGCGGAATTCGCCCATGGCACGCCCGAGGGTGTGGGCGATCTTGGGCAGGTTCTTGGGGCCGAGCACCAGAAGAGCGACGACGAGGATGACCAGTAATTCCGTGCTGCCAATACCGAACATGATGCACTCCGCTTTTCCCTCCGGCGGCAGAGCGCTGAGGGAAAGTTTGATTTTGTGGGAGCCTTCCGTGCCGCAGAACGTAAACGCTCCAGCGGAAAGAAAAGCACAGGCAAGGATAGCTTGAAAGATTTTCTCTTGCAAGACAGCGCGGGCCTCAACTCGCTGAAAGGACGGTG
>JAFWYI010000043.1 GCA_017522745.1 Mailhella sp. | reverse complement strand
GGCAGAGCCCCGCCATCTCATATCTTTCCTTACTTATTTCCCTTCGGCAACACCTCTCCGCATCTATCCGCAGGGATGTCCTCTGCCTTCAGGGCCGTCTTTCCACAGGCGCGGCGCTTCTTAGGGGCGGCCTTCGCGGCCCCCTCGCCCTCAGCCTTCGCGGTCTCCACGCCCTTCTTTTCCATCTTCACGTCAGCCCCCACGCTCTCCGCCTTCTCCGGCTTCGGCTCTTCCTTCACGCGCTGCAGCACCAGCACGGTGAGCGGCGGCACGTAGACTGTGATGTCCTGCATGTCGATGCCGGTGGCGGCGTCGCTGAAGTGTTCAACGGGGTTCTTCTGCGGGTCGAGGTTGCCGTGACCGCCGAAGCGCGGCTCATCAGAACTCATCAATTCCACATACTTACCGGGTTTCACGTTGATGCGGAACTCCGGTTCGGAACGCGTTTCGTGGAAGTTGAACGCGAAGACGAGGTCGCCGCGCATGAAGGCCAGCAGGCGGTTGTCCTCATGCACCATGCGGTAGAACGGCTCTTCGCTGTACCAGTCGAGGTGCGCCGCCACAAGGTCGAAGAGCTGGGCGCGGTCCCAGCGCGAGAGCGAGGCGTAGAACGAGGCTTCGTCTTCGGTGAGGTGCCACTGCCGGTGACCGTGTTCGGCGTCGTCCAGCCATTCGGGGTGACCGAATTCCGCGCCCATGAAGTTCAGCCAGCCGGCATGCGCCGAGTTCAGCGTGACGGCGCGCATCAGGCGATAGAGCGCCACGCCGCGGGTCTCGTTCCACGTGGCGTTGAAGGGGCTCATGCGCGTATACATGGCGTCGCCGATGAGGCGCCAGATCATGGCGTCGTCGCCGTTGATGCACTGGTCGTGACATTCCACGTAGCTGATGGTGCGGTCGTAAACGCGGTGGTTGGTCATTTCATACCACAATTTTTCCATGGAATCCGGGCTCTTGATGAACTTCGCCCAGAAATCCGGGATGCCCATGGCGAAACGGTAGTCGAAGCCGAGGCCGCCTTCCGCGGGCGGGCAGGTGAGGCCGGGCATGCCGCTGAATTCTTCCGCGATGCTCACCGCGCCGGGGCGCATCTCGTGGATGAGCGCGTTGGCGAGGCAGAGGTAGAGTTCGCCGTTGATATTGGTGCGGGGCTTGCCGTCCTTGCCGTAGAAGCAGCGGCCCACGTGGCAGAAATCGTCACCGATGCCGTGATCGAGGTAGAGCATGTTGCCCACGGCGTCGAAGCGGAAGCCGTCCACCTTGTAATCTTCCATCCAGTAGCGGCAGTTGGAAAGCAGGAAGCGACGGGTCATCTCCTTGGCGTAGTCGAAGCTGGGCGTGCCCCACTGATTGGATTTTTTATCGAAAATATAACGACTTGTGTCGTAGTTGGCTATGCCCTGCTCGGCGTTGGTGCAGGCGTGGCCGTGGGTGATATCGAGGATGACCGCGATGCCGAGGCGATGCGCTTCGTCCACCAGGCGCTTGAAGTCGTCCGGCGTGCCGTTGCGCGAACTGGGCGCGAAGTAGCTGCTCACCTGATAGCCGAAGGATTTGTAGAGCGGATGTTCCAGCACGCCCATGAGCTGCACGGCGGTGTAGCCGCTTTCCGCGATGCGCTTGAGCGTTTTTTCGGTGAATTCGTTGTAGGAGCCGACCGCGCCTTCCTTGCGGTGGCGGGCGTCGGTAGCCATGCCGATGTGGGCTTCATAGATGCGCGGAAAAGGCAAAGCGCCGGGGGCTTCGTACTGGAACTGGTACGGCTCTGCCGGGGCCCAGAGGCGGGCGCACCACTGGTTCGGATCCTTGGGATCCTGCTCCACCCATTTGGCGAAGGCGGGCACGCGGCGCAGTATGGCGGGGCCTTCACCCTGCAGGCGAACTTCGAAATAATCGCCGTGCTGCAAGGCTTCGCGGGGAAGATAGAGCTGCCAGAAGCCATCTGCCATGCGCACGAACTCGTAGTCCGGGCGGATCTCGAAACCGATGCGGCTGGTGGTGAGCCACACATTGCTGGCGGCGGGCATGTGTTCGGTTATGCGCCACACCTCGCGGCCGTGGGCATCTACTTCGGCATGGACGCCGAGTTTTTTATGCAAAGATGAGTAGGCGGCAAGGGTGCCCCAGCCACGGGTGATGCGTTCGTACTCGCGCTGGAAGTTCCAGGTGCGGAAAAGGAAGAAGGACTGATATTCGGAAAGAGAGCTGTCGGCCATGGGGTTCGGTATCATGTCATCTCCTTATGAGGCGAAGGGCGGGAGCCGTTTTGCCGGAAGTATAGCCCGAAGCCGCGGGGGCCGCAAGGGACAACGCTCCCGGAAGGTACGAGCCGCGTGGCGCAACGCTCCCGGTGCTACTTCCCGCGAGTCTCAACGCTCGACACCCGCGTCATATTCCGCACGCCGCGCGAGTCGCAAGGGACGAGCGCGACCGAAGGGAGCGCGAGCAGCCGGTCCGCCAGTGAGCAAGGCGACAGCGCGAAGCGCGAAAAGCCTTGCGAACAAGG
>JAFWYI010000042.1 GCA_017522745.1 Mailhella sp. | reverse complement strand
TAGATAAGTTTTCTTCTATACTTCGGGGTAAAGACAACATGGTACTTACATAGCCACTTCGTATGTGCCAAGTTTTGTTCTTTTGCCATAATAAAAAACACCTTTTCGATAGGTTACGGGAGCTTGAACAACTCCGTCTTACCGAAAAGGTGTTTTTTGTGGTATAACCTTTTTGTCTCCACCCGCATAGCGGGTGGATTTTGGCTTCGGTCGCTAGCGCCCTCAGCTACCTAAAGGCATATAAAAAAAGCACCCTATCCGAAGACAGGATGCTTGTATCAATCTCTGCTAAAAACTAGCGTTCGAAGGGATACTTCTTGTAGCGGAATTCACCGCCACGAGGACCAGGATACTGACCAGCGTCGCTCAGCTTCTTCACGCCAGCGGACTTATCGATCCAATGGTTGTGCAGAAGATGATGGGCCTTCTCATCCAGGGGCTTGCCAAGGAAGTTCTTATACAGAAGCTTGACCTGCTCATTGTCCATGGAGGTACGAGAAGGATAGCGCTTGTCTTCGCGATAAACGCTGGCAATACGGGTCTTCATATGATCCTTCACGCTGAGAGCGGCAGCTACAGCGCGACCGGTCCAGTGGATGCCGAAAGCAAGACCGCCGGTAAGGATGCAGCAGCCACGGAGAAAACCACGACGAGTGATGCTCATGATGGACATAGTATCTCCTTATGCCTGCGCGTCTTCGAGGCGCTGTCTGAAGTCGGCAAAAAGCTGACCGGACTTGCGTTCGAACACATCCCAGACGGTAGGCATGATGGGCTGACCGCCACCACACACGCAACCACCAGGGCAGGCCATGAATTCAATGAAATGATAGGGAGACTTGCCAGCGCGAACCTGATTGAGGACCGCCGGGAAGTTCTTGGCGCCATGGACCACGGCGACCTTCACATCCACACCGCCCACATTGATGGTAGCTTCACGGAAGCCTTCCATACCGCGCACAGGGTGGAAATCCCACTTGCCGGGCTTCTTACCAACAACTGCTTCGTAAGCAAAACGAAGAGCAGCTTCCATAACACCACCGGTAACGCCGAAGATGGTAGCAGCGCCGGTGCCTTCACCCATCAGGCTATCGTATTCGGTAGCTTCAGGCAGACGGGAAAGATCGATGCCAGCCTTCTTGATCAGATAGGCAAGTTCACGAGTGTTGATGGTGGCGTCGATATCACGCAGACCGCTGGCGTTGTATTCAGGACGGAGACCTTCATACTTCTTGGCCACGCAAGGCATGATAGAAACGGTGTACACCTTCTTGGGGTCGTAACCGCGCTGTTCAGCACCGTAGGTCTTGGCAAGAGGGCCGCTCATGCCGACAGGAGACTTAGCGGTGGAGAAATGGGGCAGAAGATCAGGATAGTAGGTTTCACAATACTTCTGCCAGCCGGGGCAGCAGGAAGTGAACTGAGGCAGAGCGCCCTTCTTCTTGGTCAGGCGTTCGAGGAATTCATGCCCTTCTTCCCAGATGGTAAGGTCGGCGGTGAATTCAACGTCCCAGCAATGAGCGAAACCGAGCTGCTTCAGCGCGGTAAGCATACGGCCATGAGTCACGGAACCGACAGGCATGCCGAAGGCTTCGCCAAGGGCGTAACGCACTGCAGGGGCAGGCATGGCGATGACCTTGACGTCCTTATCGGCCAGCATCTTCTCGATTTCGGGAATCCAGGTGTGTTCTTCGTAAATAGCACCCTGAGGACAGTGAACGAGGCACTGGCCACAGTTGATGCAGGCTTCAGGATGAGGAATGCTGTGAGGCTTGCCGGAAGCGCCGTAAATGGCATCAACAGGGCAATAACGCTGACAGGAGTCGCAGCCGATGCACTTCTTGGGATCTATCTGTACGAAGCCGATCTGGTCCGGGTTGGTTCCAACCGCAGGCACATGAGCTTCATACTGCACATGCTCCATGGTAATACGAGCCATTACACTCTCCACTGGTAAAATGTTAGGCAACGATGTTCCTCCGCTATGCGGATCAGGTCAGGAAACATCGCGTACTTAACAATACGACATTAAATGGACTTTGTAAATAATCAGCAAAGAATTTTCTACTGCTTGTCACAACCTTGCTCAAAGTCCATAAAAAACGCCGCTCTGGGGCGGCGCTTTTTATACGAATGTGAAAAAATGCTTATTTAGAAGGCACCACTGCGCCTTCGTAGCTCTTAGAAATGAACGCCTTGACCTCTTCACCCTTCAGAATATCGGCAAGAGCCTTGAGTTCAGGAAGATTTTCATCACCTTCACGTACCGTAAGAATATTGGCATACGTAGTTGCAGCCACAGATTCAGCAGTCTCAGCGGCGAGGGCGTCCTTCACTTTAAGGCCGCCAAGGATGGCGTAGTTGCCGTTGATAGTAGCGATATCCACGTCAGGCAGAGAACGCACGAGCTGAGCAGCTTCGATCTCCTCGATGCGGAGCTTCAGAGGGTTCTCGATGATGTCGCGGCGAGTCGCATTGAGGCCAACGCCTTCCTTGAGCTTGAGAAGGCCGTTTTCCTGGAGCAGGAGCAGCGCGCGAGCTTCGTTGGTGGTATCGTTGGGAACGGCGACGATAGCCTTCTTCTTGAGAGCCTTCAGATCGTTCGTCTTGCCGGCATAGATAC
>JAFWYI010000041.1 GCA_017522745.1 Mailhella sp. | reverse complement strand
TCCGCAAGAGCCGTCACGGTACGCCCCTGCCCCTCAAGCTCCGAGGCGCGGAGGGCAAGTTCCCAACCTTCGGGGGACGTGAGCAGTCCGCCTTCTTCCATCATGCGCATGCTGCCAAGGCTTAAGCTATGCCCCTTGCACAAAGCGCGTATCCCCTGACCTGCAACGGCTTCGACTGCAGTAACTTCGGCAAGCTCAGCTCCGGCTTCCCGGGCGGCAGTTGCTAAAGCCTGAGAAACAGGATGATCGGAACGGCTGGCAAGGCTGGCGGCAAGTCCCAGCAGGACTGCAGCCTCCTCCTTTCGGCCAGAAAGGGGGACGATGTCCGTAAGGCGCGGCCTGCCCTCAGTGAGCGTGCCTGTCTTGTCCAAGGCCAGGACCTTCAGCAGTCTGCCCTGTTCGAGAAAGGCGCCGCCCTTCACCAGCATGCCGAGGCGCGTGGCCGCCGCCATACCGCTGAGTATAGTCACGGGAGTAGAGATGACCAGTGCGCATGGACAGCCGATGACCAGCACCACAAGTCCTGTGTAGATGGAGCCCCCCCATTCCGCCCCGAAGAAAAAAGGAGGCAGAAGGATGAGGAGCAGGGAAACGGCGAAAATAAAGGGCGTGTACCAGCGGGCGAAGCTGTCCACGAAGCGCTGTATGGGGGCACGGCTGGCCTGAGCCTTTTCCACTGCATGGATGATACGGGCCAGCGTGGTGCCGGAAGCGATGGCCGTCACTTCGAAATCAAAACTGCCGGAAGTATTGATGGTTCCAGCGAAGACGCTCTGCCCCGGGAACTTCTCCACGGGCATGCTCTCGCCGGTGATGGGCGACTGGTCCACGGCGGAACGCCCCTCGCGCACCACGCCGTCGAGGGCTATGCGTTCGCCAGGCTTCACGCGTACCAGTGCGCCAAGGGGAACGCGGCGGCTTTCCATTTCCAGCCACGAACCGTCGGGCTGGCGCACGAGGGCAGTCTCCGGAGAAAGAGCAAGCAATCCCTTGATGGCATGGCGGGCCTTTTCCAGCACTCTTCCTTCTATCGCTTCGGAAACATTGAACAGCACCATGACCATGGCCGCCTCCGGGAACTCACCGATGAGTACCGCGCCCGTAACGGCAACGCTCATGAGTGCGCTCATGTTGAGGTCGAGCCGCCGAATGGAACGCCATCCGGCCTTGAACGTCTCCACCCCGCTCAAGGCTATGACAAGGAGCGCAAAGCTGATGGGAAGTGCGCCCAGGATATCGATCGTGCCAAAGTATCCCCCTTCCTCTGCGAAATGCGAGCCTTCGGAAAGCAGGGCGAAGAAGCTCGCCAGAGCAAGCGTCCATCGTGAGGCGTGACCTTCTGTGCCGTGTTCATGCGGCCCATCCTTTTTCTCGTGCCCACAGCATCCGCAGGAACACTGTACGCTGAGCAGTCCATCTGAAGGTGCAATGGGAGTGTGGGTGATATTTCCCTGAATCTGAACGGATTTTTCCGGCGAAAAGGCTTCCAGCGAATGCCCGAAGGGAGAATGATTTCTGTTCATGTAAACTCCTTATTGGAGTTACCCTAGCATCTATAGTCACTATAGAGTCAAGAAACTTTCCCAATTTTTCCATCTCGAACGCACCTTGACTCGGCACAGCCTATAGCTACTCTAGATTTGAACTCAGCAAGGAGATAACCATGCCCCTGAAAATAGGTGACCTCGCCAAAGCCACGGACACGCAGGTCGTGACCATACGCTACTACGAAAAAGAAGGACTTCTGCGCCAGCCCGAACGCTCCGATTCTGGCTATCGCCTCTATTCGGAGACCGACGTGGAGCGCCTGCATTTCATACGCCGATGCCGCCAGCATGGCATGAGCCTTGGAGAGATCCGCGCCCTGCTCGCTTTCCGGGATTCCCCCACCTCCTCCTGTGACTGGATAAATTTTCTCGTTGAAAAGCATATCGCGGAAGTAGAACAGCAGATAGAGTCGCTGCAACTGCTGAAAAGCCATCTTGAGACCCTGCGCCGATCCTGCGGCGGCGATCACGCTCATGGTTGCGGCATCATCGCCCAGCTCGATCGCGACACCCCCTGCCCCAGCTGCAACGGTCTTCACTGCCGCCTTGCGCCTGGTTCCTCAGTCCCAAGCCGCTGACCCAGCCTTTCGCCTTGCGCCCCGGCCCGGCTTATCGTAAACTTTCCGGGCTCGCGGGCATTCCCGCAACTATAAGGAAGGTATCATGAGTTTTTTAAAATCCAGCACCAGCTTCACCAGATTCCGCATTCTGGACGAGATCCCCGCTGACCTGTGGGCTTCCATCCCGGAAAAGCTCCGCCAGTTCGCGTTCCTCGATATCGACGACATCGCCGAAGAACGCTCCTTCGGCTGGGCCAATTTTGACGACATGCTCGACACCGAGTGGAAGCTCAGTCCCCCTGAAAAGGGCGACTTCCTCACCTTCTCCCTGCGTCTCGATACGCGCCGCATCCCCCCGGCCGTCATCCGCAAGCACGTTCGCCTCGCCCTGCGCGACGAAGAAGAGTGTATCAAGGCTCTCGGCAAAAAATTCATCGGTCGCGAACGCAAGAAGGAGATCCAGGAGCAGGTGAAACTGCGCCTCATGGGCCGCTTCCTGCCTATCCCTGCGGAATTTCAGGTGGTATGGAACACCCGCACCGGCCGCGTGTACTTCGCTTCCACGCAGACCAAAATGATAGAGATGTTCCTTGACCTGTTCACCCGCACTTTCGACCTGCGCCTTGAACAGCTCCTGCCTTATTCTCTGGCTCTCGCCATGTTCGGTGAAGAGGCCAGCGCCAAACTCGACGCCGTACAGTCGACGCATTTCATCTAAGAGAGGTCTCCTATCATGGCAGATATCGGCTATATCGGCGAAAATACCGACCTTATCCTCGGTCAGGAATTCCTTACCTGGCTCTGGTTCCGCAGTGAGACGGGCAACGTCTCCCGCATGGAAGGACCTGAACACAATGGCGAACCCTTCACCGTAGCCATGGAACAGCGCATCGTTGTACGCGGCGGTGAGGGCGAGAATCAGGAAACCGCCACCGTGGTCGGTTCCTTCTCTCCGCTCCGCGAAGCACGCCTCGGCCTGCTCACCGGCAAACAGGTGGTGCGTTGCCTCGTCCGCCTCGAAAAGGACGGCATGGACTGGCAGGTCACGCTCAAGGCGGAAGACTTCAGCATCAACTCCCTGCGCACCCCCAAGGTGACCCGCGACGACGGCGACGAAGATCCTGACGCGATCTTCCTCGAAAAGATGTACCTGCTCGACCTCGGACTCGACATGCTCGATGAGATGTTCCGGCAGTTTCTCACCCTGCGCCTCTCCCCTGCGGACTGGCAGAAGGAAGCCGCCGCCGTGGCCCAGTGGATGCAGCACGACATCAGTCAGGGCGCCATGGCCCCGCAGTCTGATCCTTTCTGAGGTGACGTATGACGCAGAGTGAGAACGCAAGCCGCTGGAAAGCTCTGGGGATACGCGCGCTCCGCAAGACTTTGTGGATGCTTGCCGTTCTCTGGGGCATCACGCTGGTGAGCTTCTTCGTCATCCATCTTGCCCCCGGCTCCCCTACCGATATGCAGACCAGCCTCAACCCTCTGGCCGGCGACATGGTTCGTGAACGCCTGAATGCCCTCTATGGGCTGGACAGACCGCTGTGGGAACAGTACTGGGACTGGCTGAAACGGCTCGTATGCCTTGATTTCGGCATCTCGCTCTCCACGGATGCACGTCCTGTGATGGATAAGATACTGGAACGCATGCCCCTCACCGTGGGGATGAACGTCATCTCGCTCCTGCTCACCCTGCTCATCTCCATCCCTGTGGGCATAGTCTCCGCCGTGAAGCGCGGCTCCTTCATCGACAGGGCGCTCACGGTCCTGGTCTTCCTCGGCTTTGCCATGCCCAGCTTCTGGCTGGCCCTGCTGCTCATGCTGTATTTCGGCATCGACCTCGGCTGGCTCCCGCTTTCCGGCCTCACCAGCATGGACTATGCCCTGCTTTCACCGCTGGACAAAGCGTGGGACATCGCCAAACACCTTGCCCTTCCCATACTCGTGGGCCTTGTGGGGAGCATCGCGGGCACATCGCGCTTCCTGCGCTCCTCCATGCTGGAAGTACTGCGGCAGGACTACATGACCACGGCCCGGGCCAAGGGCCTGCCTGCATCGCAGGTCATCGGTCGCCATGCGCTCCGCAATGCCCTGCTCCCGGTCATCACCATGCTGGGTCTGTCGGTCCCCGGGCTCATCGGAGGTTCGGTCATCATCGAGACCATCTTCGCACTGCCCGGCCTAGGCCAGCTCTTCTACGCGGCGGTGATGTCACGCGATTATCCGCTCATCATGGGCAATCTCGTCCTCGGTGCGGTACTCACTCTGCTGGGAAATATGCTGGCTGACCTCGGTTACAGCCTTGCTGATCCGCGCATCCGGCATTCCGCCCAGAAAGGAGGTCGCGCATGACGCTCGATTTCCGTCGCCACGGCATGTTCCTGTTCGGCCTCAGCATCGTACTCGTGATGAGCGCCCTCGCGCTTCTGGCTCCATGGATCGCGCCTTACGATCCGGCAGCTCTCGACCTCGACCACATCCTCATGCCGCCTTCTGCCGAACATCTGCTCGGCACGGACGCTCTTGGACGCGACGTGTTCTCCCGCCTGCTCTACGGAGCGCGAGTCTCGCTGTGGGTGGGCTTCGTAGCGGTGGGCATCTCCACGGCCATAGGCATCGTGCTGGGCCTTGCTTCCGGCTATTTCGGCGGATGGACAGACGAACTCATCATGCGTGGTGTGGACGTGATGCTCTGCTTCCCGTCCTTCTTCCTCATCCTGGCGGTCATCGCCTTCCTCGAACCGAGCCTCACCAATATCATGGTGGTCATCGGCTTCACGTCATGGATGGGCGTAGCGCGACTGGTGCGTGCTGAAACGCTTTCCCTGCGTGAACGCGACTTCATCGCCGCCTCGAAGCTGGCCGGCGCTTCGGCCCCGCGCCTGCTTTTCGTGCATATCCTGCCCAACGCTCTGGCCCCGGTGCTGGTCTCGGCAACTCTCGGTGTAGCAGGCGCCATCCTTGTGGAATCCTCGCTCAGCTTCCTCGGCCTCGGCGTCCAGCCTCCGGACGCAAGCTGGGGCAACATGCTCATGGAAGGCAAAAGCGTGCTGGAGATCGCTCCGTGGCTGTCGCTGTGGCCCGGCCTTGCCATCCTCATCACTGTGCTTGGCTACAATCTGCTCGGTGAATCACTGCGCGACATGCTCGACCCCCGCCTGCGGGAACGCTAGAAAGTACCACGAGGGGGCGTGTTTCCCCCTCGAAGCCCCCCTGCTTTCACCATGAAAAAAGGCCGCCCTGCGAAAAGGCGGCCTTTTTTCATGCAGAATGGATCACGCGTTACTGAGCTGACGGAGCTTCGCCCTGACCAGCGATGAGGGAAAGATCCACATCCATCTGCCCCTGAAGCCAGAGCGTACCGGTCACATCGTCGCCGACCTGCGGCTCATAGCCTTTGAGAACGTGTTCCGCAACATAGAGGACGCCAGGCACAGCGCTTTCCCCAACGCCAGCGAGGAGCGTTTCGATACGACGGAAGCTGTGTCCCATGAATTCCACCTTTTCGATGGCCAGTACGGGGACCTGATAGATCCAGGCGCTCACCACCTGCGACGGCAGCAGCACGCCATGACCATGCGACGACACCACCGGGGGCACGAAATCTGCCACGGACTTGTCAGGATTGGCGGTGAGGAAGGCGCGAAGAACAGCATCATAGGCCGGAGTACCTTCTTCGGGGCTGAAGTCGGTATTCCCCTGCTTCTCCATGGAAAGCGCCAGTGCAGAAAGACGGAACTCCACCTGAGAGCCGAACTTCATCTGAGGCACATGCTGGAAAAAGCCGGACAGGTAGAAGTTGAGCGGTGCGCCATTGGAAAGCGCGCGAGCCGCCACGACACCTGCAAGATTGTTCGACCAGATGTGTGCCTGCTCGATGACAAACTGGGAAGGACGACCGGTAAGAGAAGGATAGCCGCCGGCAAATTCAGCTTCGCCCGTCCCCTGCTTCATAAGGATATGGCAGTGGATGCCGATGCCGTTCTCCTCGGGCGACTTGAACAGGATGACGTTCATGCCGTCCTGAAGCTGCATCACAGGGCCGAAAGGCGTGCATTTGGGAAACAGTTCCTGCACCTGCCCCACGAAAGCCTGAGAACCGCCGGGAAAGAACGCGTTCCACACGTCGCCCAGACCTTCAAAGTGCTGGCCGTAGAAGGCGTTCTTCGTGCCTTCGTTGTCAGGCGCAGAATCGCTGGAAGTATTATTGCGAACGGGCGGCTGAGTGACCTGCTTTGCCGTACTGCTGCTGCCTTTACCGCCAAAAAGTTTACCGAAAAAGCCCATTTATACTCCTCGCCCCAAAGGGCTTGCGGTTTGAAAGATGTTTAATCGTAGCCTTTTCCTCCCTCATGAGCAAGAAAAAGGATGATCCATTATCAGGTTCTACGGGACAGCCGTGTAGTAAAAAACATTCCGCTGAGATTCATTATCCCGAAGAATATGACAGCCCAGCGCATGCAACGGAGGAAGGCCGCGTTGTTTTCCGCTCCTATTTCCGCATCTCCCAGGAACAGTCCCAGCATAACGGATACGAGGATATGGCACATGAGACCGCCCAGAGTGCGGAGACAGCCCAGCAGGCCAGTGGCTATGGGAAGGTGCTCGCGAGGAACATTGCCCAGCGTGGCAGACATGCAGGGAGCAACAAAGAAAGCCACACCAAAGCCCAGAGAGCCCATCATAAGTACTACCATCCATACAGGGCTCGCAGCGTTGAGCCAGGCAAAGGAAAGGATGCTTACCCCTACAAGAGTCATGCCGCACCTGTAGACACGCGTCGGCTCATACTTATCGGCAAGGCGCCCAGCCACAGGAGCGAACAGGACCTGAGTCATGCTCTGAGTCATCAGCACCATCCCGGCTTCAAAAGCGTTGAGCCCCAGTATCTGCTGAAGATAGAGTGAAAAAAGTACGGAAAGTCCCATGAAGGAGCCGTAGTTGATGAACGTGGCGGTCATCCCGACCGGCAGTCCGGGCACGAGGGCAAGAACACGGAAATTGAGAAGAGGGTTATCGGAATACCATTCGTACCTTACATAGACGGCGAGCAATGCTAAACCACACGGCAACAGCAGTCGTACCGCAGGATGCAGGAAAGAGCATGTGGCACCAAGCGTGATACAGGACAGGCTCGTGGCCATAAGAAGGAAAGACCGGATATTGATCGGGCGCGGCGAGGAAGGAGCAGCCTCCCCTGGCAGTACTCGCCAGAGGAACAGAAACTCCACAGCCCCCATAGCGG
>JAFWYI010000003.1 GCA_017522745.1 Mailhella sp. | reverse complement strand
GTGATGCCGTACCCGGCTTTTCTTTTTATACGACTATGGCTATTCTTTCCGCAAGAACGCACTTTTTTGATATAAAGTACCCAAAAGGATACTGCAATGAGTGAATCCTGCTGCTCCAGGGCCTCACAGGCTTCTGACCGCATCCAATCGCAACCTTCCGCTTCCTGCTGCGCGGCATCACAGAACTGCCCTGTGGAAGCCACTCTCGGCCTCATCGGCGGCAAGTACAAAGCGCTCATCCTGTGGAAGCTCATTTCCGGCCCCATGCGCTTTTCCGAACTGCGCCGCGCCGTTCCCGCCGCCACGCCCAAGATGCTCACCCAGCAGCTCCGTGAACTGGAAGAGGACGGACTCGTCCACCGTGAGATCTTCCCTGTGGTCCCGCCCAGAGTGGAATACTCACTCACGACCTTCGGGCAGACCATACGCCCGGTGCTGGAAGCCATGTACAGCTGGGGGACTGGCTATCTTGAACATCGCGGCCTCAAGGTGAACTGTTCCATGGAGCCTCTGCCCTGAACCGGCTCAGCGTTCTCTGCTATCCGGCGCTCCCCCTGCTCTTTCTGCCATTGCCCATAGCGCGCTGTTCGGCTATGATGCTATTTTCCTTTGTTCAACCTCGGCCCATACTCTTTCATGACCGCACTCATCATCACCATAGTCCTTGCCCTTTCCATCTCCGCCCTCTGCTCCTCGCTGGAAGCCATGCTCTATTCCATCCCATGGACATCGCTGGAAAAAATGAGGGACTCCGGCTCCAAAGCCGGTGAACTCCTCTACCACATGCGCTCCAATGTGGAACAGCCCATCTCGGCTATCCTCACGCTGAATACCATCGCCAACACGGCTGGCGCTTCTCTGGCTGGCGCTCTTGCGGCGGCCGCTCTCGGCGCGGAAAACATGCCTGTCTTCGCCGCCGTGTTCACCGTCCTCGTTCTCCTCTTCGGCGAGATCATCCCCAAGACGCTGGGCGTCTCCTATCCTGAAGCTCTCGGCCGTATCCTCGTGTGGCCGCTTGTGGCCATGACCACTCTGCTGCGCCCTGCCACGTGGCTCACCGGGCAGATCACCAAACTGCTCACGCCCAAGAACTCCGGACCGGAAGCTACGGAAGACGACATCAACGCCATGGCCCGCATCTCTCGTCAGGCCGGCGTCATCCAGAGCTACGAAGAGACCGCCATCCGCAACATCCTCGCCCTCGACCAGAAGCGCGTACACGATGTCATGACGCCTCGCACTGTGGTGTTCTCTCTGCCTGAAGACTGTACCGTGGCAGAAGCCTACGCCAATCCCTCGTTCTGGCATTTCAGCCGTATCCCTGTCTATGCCGACGACAAGGAAGATATCGTGGGCTTCGTGCTTCGCCGCGACGTAGCCCTGCGCCGCGATGACAACGGAACCATGACGCTCGGCGAGATCATGCAACCTGTACATTTCGTTCTGGAATCCATCACTCTGGATAAGGTACTCACGGAATTCCTCGAACGGCATCAGCATCTTTTTGCCGTGCTTGATGAGTACGGAGGACTTGCTGGCGTCATTTCTCTGGAAGACGTCATCGAAGAGATGCTGGGCCGCGAGATCGTGGATGAAAGCGACGTTGCCGCCGACCTGCGCGAAGTGGCCCGCAAGCGCCGCGCCAAGGCCGCCGCACTCGCGCGGGAGGAACTTCAGGGCGGTGAGCAGAAAATTCAGCAGTAGTTCATAATGGTAACTGTTACCACTTGCAAGCTGCGTATTAATCTGTCAAAGTGTTGCTCGTCATAGACGAGCGCATAAGTCTCCGTTAGATTCGTTCTCGCCCGTACGGTGTGCGCGGCGTCACAGAAATTTCCAGCAGCCTGAACGAAGATGTCAGCATCTTCAGGAGGACCCATGGCAGCGAAAAAGAATATCTCCATCTATCTTCTGGCCTTCTTCCTTTTTGCAGGCGGAGTAGGCTTCATGATGTGGTCTGCCCTTTCCGAAAATGCCACCTACCATCTCAATGTTGCAGAGGCTGTTGAGATCCCCGCAGAAAAGCTGAAGTCTGCGCGTCTTTTCGGAGTGGCTGACGGCGACATCGTCAAGCCTGCCAATGGTCTTGGAGCCAGCTTTACTCTGCGCGATCTCGAAAAGCCTCAGCATGCCATCTACGTGAACTATAAGGGCGCCCTGCCTGATACCTTTGAGAAAGGTGCCGAAGTCATCGTAGAAGGACGGATGGACGGCAATGCCTTCACCGCTAAGACGCTGATGACCAAGTGCCCGTCCAAGTACGAGAAATCCAGCCGCGAAAAGGTCTAGCACGTGGCCCCGGCAGCGTGTGACCCCCGCTTTCCGCACATCTTACCCCTGACTGTTCAGGAGAATCCATGTATCTTGCCGCTCACATTGCTCTGCTGGCCGCGCTGTTCTGCGCTCTGGCCGGTTCCGCCGCCGGAACTGCCCAGCTCTGGCAGGGCAAAGTCAACGACCTCCGCTGGCTCGAACGAGCCCAGATCCTCGTTTCCCTCTGCCTCATCGGTGCATCCTGTGTTCTGATGTACGCGCTTGTCACCAGCGACTTCACGCTGGAATACGTGGCAGACTACACCGAGCGCGCTCTGCCGCTGTTCTACCGCAGTACGGCGTTCTGGGCCGGACAGGCTGGATCCCTGCTGTTCTGGGCCCTCATGGTCTCCATCTGCGGCACGGCCTTCCTGTTCACCCGCACGTATAAGGAACTGAGCAGCCAGACTCGCAGCTGGTTCCTTGTGTTCTTCCTGCTCATCATGGCCTTCTTCGGCCTGCTCCTTTCCACGTGGAACGATCCGTTCACCATGCAGAACCCTGTCCCGGCAGACGGTCAGGGCCTCAATCCGCTGCTGCAGAACCCCGGCATGATCTTCCATCCCCCGCTGCTTTTCCTCGGCTACGGCGGTTTCGTCATCCCCGGCTGTCTGGCACTGGCTCAGGCCATGAGCGCAGACCGCAACGAGATGCACTGGCTGGATGCGGCGCGCCCCTTCACC
>JAFWYI010000001.1 GCA_017522745.1 Mailhella sp. | reverse complement strand
TTTTAAACAAAGAACAGTCCAATAAACACGGACGATGACGCGCTACAATGGACTGGGGAACGTGATAACAAAGTGGCAGGTGGAGCGGGCAACGAGATTCGAACTCGCAACCCTCAGCTTGGAAGGCTGATGCTCTAGCCGTTGAGCTATACCCGCCTATGTGCCGTAGTTCCCTGACAGCGCGCACTGCCTCCTACAGCTATACCAGCGTAAAGCTGGTGGTGGGGGGTGGATTCGAACCACCGAAGTCGTAAGACGACAGATTTACAGTCTGTTCCCTTTGGCCGCTCGGGAACCCCACCACGCTATGCAAAAAGCTGTTACTTTTTGCCGCAACCGGAAGAAGGAGCGTGACCTTCACCGGCCACCCGAACCAATGGTCCGGGAAATTTGGAGCTCGTCTTTCGCTGCCCCTAAAAATGGGGCTGGCGATGGGAATCGAACCCGCAACCTGCTGATTACAAATCAGCTGCTCTGCCAGTTGAGCTACGCCAGCAGCAGGTATGGGAACTTATCGGAATCTCGATGATTTGGCAAGAAGAATTTTCGTCTTCTTTCTGGCGTTCCCGTAAACAGCAAGAGATATCTATCCAAGTCGATGAACTTTGTAAAGCAAAAAATCGCAATTTTCTCAAAAAATTTTAATCATTTTCTCAAAAGGCTGTTTTTCCAGCTCATTATCCTTTTTGGGGCAGAAAAGGGGAAGGTCTCCCCTCCCCTTTCCGGCTCACTCAGGGCGTTACCCTGAATTCATAAGCCTTGTTCAGATCCAAATATTTCCGGGCCACAGCGCGGAGCTGTTCCGCGTCGACGCTCTTCAATTCCTCAAGGCGCTTCATCGCGTAGTCGAGGCTCCTTTTCTGGAGGATGAGGCTCGCCCCTTCAGAGGCACGGGCCGCCCTGCTCTGCCGCGACTTATAGTAGTCAGCTTCGGCAACAGCCTTGGCCCTGGCGATGGTCTCTTCGGGCAGCGTATCCTTCTGTAGATCACGCACGATGGCTTCGAACGACGTACGTGCCTTGTCGAGGTTCTGAGGAGAAGCGACGATGCCAAAACCGAGGAAGCCCGTCTCCTTGGCGCTCCAATCCATGGGGAACACCGAGTAACCGAGACTCTGCTTTTCGCGCAGTTCCTGATACAGCTTCCCGGTGAAGCCGCTGAGACATTCGGACAGCAGGCGCAGTGCCGCCCTATCCTCATCATCCGTGCCCACCGTCGGGAAGAGCATGAGATAGACGGCCTGATCGCGGCCCGGCAGCTTCAATTCAAAAGAACGCTGATCGCTCCAGACCGGTGCGTTGCTCTCTGCCCGGGCTGCATCCGGAGCCGCCAGCGAAGCGGCAAAGCGTTCCACTTCTGCCCTGTCGTAATCGCCTGCCACACTCAGCACCCACGGACGCTCGGACTGCTGTTTCCAGAAGCCGGCAACGTCCTCCCTGCCGAAAGTTTTCACGGTCTCCGCAGTACCGGCTCCGCGATGAGCATAGGCGCCTTTTCCAAAGAGCGAATGGCGCAGATGTCTTCCCAGCAATCCTGTAGCGCTTTCTTCACGGCTGACGATAGAGGCGATCTGCTCACGCTTGGCCCGCTCAACGTCCTCTTCGCGGAAAGCCGGGCTGTCCAGCACTTCCTTCATCAGCGTGAACACTTCAGGTGCGAAACGTGCAGGGGCATCCATCCGCAGGGAAAACTGTCTGGTCGATGCAGAAGCCGAAAGCCCGGAAGCGCGTTCCGAAAGATAGACGTTGATATCATGCAGACTGCGCATGCTGGTCCCATCCGTCAGGACCGACGCTGTGAGCGAGGCAAGACCTTCCTTATCGTCCGGCACAAGAAGCTCGCCCCCCGAAAATGCCAGCGTGGCGGACACGTAAGGCAGTGAGCGGTCCGGCAGGAGGACAAGGGTGCGCCCTTCGCCAAGCTGAAGGACTTCAGGCTTGAGCGAGCCCTTGTCCGCGCTGGTCTCCGCTTCGCGAGAGACGCTCTTCCCTGCTTCAGGCCACCCGGCAACGATGGCGGCTCGTGCCGAATCCTCGTTCAGAACGGCGGCAGCCCCTTCCTTGCCCTGAGGGATCAGGGCGGCAACCGTGAGCGCATCAGGCTTCAGCCACTGATCTATCACACGCTGTATCTGCGCACGATCGACACCGCGCACGGCACTGAGCCAGCGTTCGCCGCCCACACTGCCGGGATCATAGAAATATTCAGCTCCCATAGTCTCCGCGATGTCAGAGATGTTTTCCAGACCGCGGAAATAACTGTCCTCGATATTGAGTTTGGCGCGGGCTATCTGTGCATCGCTGAAGTCTTCTGCCTTCAGCCCGGCCAGCATGGAACTGATGGTACGCAGGTATTCTCCGGTCTTTGCCGCGTCCACCTGCGCGAGGAGCATGAAAACACCAACACGCTCGAAAGTCATGGCTGATGCGTCGACCGCGTCCACAAGGGCCGTTTCGATGCGCAGTTTGCGAGGAAGGAGCGACGTCTCATCGCCGGAAAGCAGATGGCTCAGCACGTCGGCGGCCGGAGAGAGTGCATCGTTCTGATCAGCCATGGGGAAGGAAAGCGACACGAAGGCCTTGTTCCACGGTCCTTCCTGCACGTCCACCACAAGCCCATGCGCCAGCGAGGCCGGAGCGATGACAGGCTCCACTGCCAGCACGTTGTTGTTGCGGTATTCACCGAAGAGCCTGCGCGCTTCCGCCAGCACCTCATCGGCCTTCACGTCGCCAGCCACGGAAAGGACCATGTCGCGCGGATCGTAGCGACGCTTTATGTAGGCGCGCATCATTTCAGGCGTCATGCCGCGCAGGGCCTTTTCCGTACCGATGACAGGCGTTTCATAGGGCGTGCCTTTCAGCGTATGCGCCATCGCCGTCTGGAAAAGTTTCGTCATGGGGCTGTCGCCGCGCTGTTTCTTCTCGGCAAGGACCACCTCACGTTCAGCATCGAGATCGGCCTGAAGCAGCAGAGGGTCGAAAGCCAGATCGCGCACGGCGGTCATGGCCTCTTTCCAGCGGGAAGCAGGGAGATCGGTGAGGTAGGTAGTCATATCATAGGAGGTATAGGCGTTCATGGAACCGCCTGCGTTCTCCACGGTCTTGTCCACGCCGGGGCCGCTGGTCTTGGAGCCCTTGAACACCATGTGCTCGAGCAGATGGCTCATGCCAGCTTCTTCCGGCTTTTCCCATGCCGAGCCCGCCTTCACGAAAAGGCGGACGGCAACCAGCGGGAAACGGCTGTCCTCCTTCACCAGAACGGTGAGTCCGTTCTCAAGACGATACGTTTTGATATCGGCAACAGCCTGCGCCGAACCCGATGTCCCGGACATGAGGCAGAACATCGCAAGGACGCCTGCGGAGATCTTTTTCAGAAAGGATATGTTCATGCGGATGTTCTCCGTTTCAAAGACAGTATGCTGACCATGCGGTCATTCGGAATATCTGTGGCATACAAGAGCCGTTTGCGCCACCTTTTTAGCGCCTGATTTTCGTGACAAAGTATTTCATCGGGAAACGAAACGCAAAGAAGCCGCCCCAGAACGGAGCGGCTTCTTTCGATATCATATCAGGATCAGGAGTCCTGAGGGGCCTTCCAGGTGTCCTTCATGAAGAGCGTGGACACGAATGCGATGCTGCTGCCCACGAAAAGCAGGATGAACGCCGAAGAGTAGGCTTCCTGCGGGGTAGCGCCTGCACCGAGACGCCATGCCAGTATGGCACCGAACACGCTCTGGATGAGCGCTGCCATCACCGGACCGGTGCAGTTGAGGAAGCCGCTAGCCGAAGCGAGGGTGGAAGCAGGAACGCTTTCCTTGACCATGGTGAACACCAGAGGGCCCATGCAGTTGGTGGCGATGCCGATGCAAAGTCCCAGCATGGTGAGTTCCATGAAGGAAAGCACCTTGCCGCCACTCAGGCAGATATAGCCCAGCGCGATGCTTTCCAGCAGGGCCGACATCATGATGACGATGCGGCGGGAATGGAGCACCTTGTCAGACAGCCAGGGGAAGACCATGAGGAACGGCAGCGGGCCAAGAGACATGATGGAGATGCTGAGTCCGGCGTCTTCCTTGCTCAGTTCACCGGCCTGCATCAGGAAGCTGCCCCACCACGTCGCAACGAGCGTGAAGAGGTTGCCCACCATGAACATGAACCAGATGACCAGCAGCCAGAAGTTCTTCATCCGCACCACTTCGCGTAGGCCAGCCTTGAGCGAGGCGATGCGCGCCCGGGTATCACTGGCAGCATTATTGCGAGCGGGACCGTCATCGAGCATGAGGAAAATGGTCGAGCCCACGATGACCGTGAACACGCCCGCCATGAACAGCGCGGCCTGCCAGCCCATGAGATCAGCCGCCAGCACCAGAGGAGTCGCGGCAAGGAGCGTACCCACTGTACCGAAGCCGGTGAGGATGGAGCAGTACTGAGCGTACTTCTCCGCAGGGACGGAAGTGGCGAAGATCTTGTAGGCGGGGACGTTGGCCGCCAGCGTGAGACCAATGAGGAAACGGCAGAGAACGGCGGGCATCAGGCTTTCGCAGAACGTGAACACTATGCAGATCAGTCCGGTGAAAACCTGAAACATAGCCAGAGTACGACGACCACCGATGATGTCTGCCAGCAGACCAGAAGGGATCTGCGTGATGGCATAACCCAGCATAGTGGACGAACCGATGAGGCTGAAGGACGCAGCATCCAGCGAGAACGTCTCCATAAGATCAGGAGCCAGGACCGAGGGGCAGACTCTGTGGAAGAAGCTCAGCGCATACGCCGTGCAGAGCAGACCGAGGATAATGAGCGGAGAATGGGTCTTTGCGAACATGATAATATCCAGAGGAATGATGAGGCCGCCCCGCCCCGAAGGGAAAGGCGGCCTCATTGTCATTTAGACGGCGTATCAGATACGGATACCAAGGGCTTTCACCACGCCGGAAGCGATCTTTTCGCGTTCCTTGTCCACTTCGCCGTCCTGCAGTGTGCGGTCGGCTTTGCGGAAGGTGAAGCGGCAGGTGATGTTGCGTTCTTCACCGCCCTTGGGTTCGTACACGTCGATGAGTTCGGCGCTTTCGAGCAGGGAGGTCTTCACGCCCTTCACAGCGGCGAGAACGGCATCCACATGCATGCTCTTGGGAGCGATGAAGGTGATGAGCGGCGTACGGCGGGGAAGGTGGGAAGCTGCTGGAAGTGGGTATACTTGCCCTGAGAGGCTTCGCGCAGCAGGTCGAGGTCGAGGTCGGCATACCACACGGCCTTACGGGCGAGGTAGGCATCGGCCATAGCGGGCTTCAGACGGCCGATGACACCGGCCACGGAACCGTCAGCCATGGTCATCTGCACGGCGGGAGCAAGATAGGGATGCTCCACCATGGAGAAGGCGGGTACAGGCAGATGCAGGAAGCTGAAGAACTTCTCCACGATACCCTTGAGATCCACGTAGTCCATGTCCTCATCAGCATGAGCCCAGGATTCATCGTAGCGGGAACCGTAAAGCACGAAGGCGAGGTGACGCACTTCCTTCACGGTGGTATCGCTGGTCTCGTCCTGAGTGAAGGCTTCGGCGATCTCGAAGAGACGAACGCCGTTGGCGCCCTGAGCGATGTTCTGACGCACGTTCTGGAACAGGCCGGGGGCGAGTTCGGTGCGCAGCACATCCTGCTCAGCCGTGAGGGGGTTCATGATGTTCACGCGGCCTTCGGCAGGCAGACCGAGGAAGTCGAGATCCTTGTTGCCCACGAAGCTGAAGTTCACAGCTTCGTTCAGGCCCAGACCGGCGGCCCAGTGCTTCACACGCATCATGAAGGAATGGCGGCTTTCAGGCATGCCGAAGGTATCGAGGGTCTGGGGGATGGCGGGCAGAGTCTCGCCAAGGTTGTCCACGCCCTTGAAGATGGCCACTTCTTCGATGAGGTCGGCTTCGCGCACGAGGTCGTAGCGCCAGCCGGGAGTGCTTACCTTCCAGTCGGCTTCATCGGAGCGGTCGAGCTTGCAGCCGAGGGCTTCGAGAGTCCAGGCGCAGAAATCGTCGGTGAGTTCGATGCCCAGCACAGCTTCGGCGCGGCTGCGGCGGAAACGCACCACAGGAGAGACAAAAGGCTTGGGAGTGCAGGAGCAGACGCCGCGGCACACAGTAGCGCCGGACAGTTCGGCCATGAGGGCGGCCGCACGGTCGAGGGCGAAGGCCATGCCGGTGGGATCCACACCGCGTTCATAGCGGTAGGAAGATTCGCTGCCCAGAGCGAGACGGCGAGCCGTCATGCGGATAGAAGCAGGACGGAACACAGCACATTCGAGGAACACGCTTTCGGACTCGTCGGTGATCTCGGTCTCGAGTCCACCCATCACGCCGGCGAGGGCCACGGGCTTCTCGCTGTCGCAGATGAGGCCGTCGCCAGCCTTGAGAAGACGTTCCTGACCATCGAGAGTGGTGATCTTCTCACCATCTTCAGCAGCGCGCACCACGATGCGGTTGCCGGCCAGCTTGTTGTGGTCGAAAGCATGCAGAGGCTGACCAAGTTCCATGAGGATGTAGTTGGTAGCGTCCACGAGGTTGGAGATGGCACGGATGCCCACGGCGTTGAGGCGGTAGCGGATCCAGGCGGGAGAAGGACCGACCTTGGCGCCCTTGAGGATGCGGCCGGTGTAGGAGGGACAGAAATCGCCGTCCTTCACTTCCACGGGCACAGCATTGCTCATGTCCTCGCCTTCTTCCTTGAGTTCGAAGGAAGGCATGGTCACAGGCAGACCGAGATAGCCGCCGATGAGACGAGCAAAACCGTAGACGGAGAGGCAGTCGGCGCGGTTGGGCGTGATGCTGATGTCCAGCACTTCCTGATCGAGCTCGTAGGCGTCGATGAAGCGTTCACCAAGCTCGACCTTGCGGCCGGACTTGTTCACTTCGGGAAGGACGAGGATGCCGGAATGATCGTCGGTGAGGCCCATTTCACGCTCAGAGCAGATCATGCCGTGAGACGGCACGCCGCGGAGCTTGGCCTTCTTCATCACGAGGCCGCCGGGGAGCGTAGCGCCCACGGGAGCCACAGGCACGAGCTGGCCGGCCGCCACGTTGGGAGCGCCGCACACGATGGGCAGCGGCTCTTCAGCACCGACATCCACCGTGCAGACATGCAGATGGTCGGAATCAGGATGATCTTCACAGGTGAGCACACGACCCACCACAAGACCGGAAATGCCTTCAAAAGGATGGACGATCTCCTCAAGCTCAAGACCGAGCATGGTGAGCATCTCGCCCAGCTCTTCCGCAGTCCCGGTGTACGGCACGAATTCTTTCAGCCAGTTGAAACTAAGCAGCATATTCTTTCTCCTAAGGAGAGAGGGAAGATCGTTTCTTGGGGAAGGGAAGAAACTTTTCTGAAGAAAAGCTTCCTTCCCTTCCCCAAACCCCATCCCATCTTCCAAAGACTTTTAATTAAAGGAAACTGTCATTTCCTGCCAATAAAAGTCTTGGGCGGAGAGGGAGG
>JAFWYI010000040.1 GCA_017522745.1 Mailhella sp. | reverse complement strand
GCCCACGAAGAGCGAGTACACGATGGCGACCACAGAGGCTTCAACAGGAGTGGCGTAGCCGGAGTAGATGGAGCCGAGGATGATGACGGGAGTCATCAGAGCGAAGGTACTCTTACCACAGGTCTTGCAGAAAACCCTGAAGTTGAAAGGAGGCGTATCGGCGTCACCCTTGAAGCCCTTGCGGCGGGCGATGATATACGCGGTAGACATCATGGACACGGCGACCAGAGCGCCGGGGATGAAGCCTGCGGTGAACATAGCAGTCACGGACAGGTTGCCCAGGATGGCGTAGATGATCATCGGGTTGGACGGCGGGATCATGATGCCGATGGTACCACCGGAAGAGGCGGCGGCAGCAGCGTAGTCCTTGGAATAACCGCTGCGGACCATGGCCGGAACCATGATGGTGCCCACGGCCGCCACGGTGCCCGGGCCGGAGCCGGAAATGGCGGCGAAGAAGGTACAGGCGAGGATGGTGGTGATACCAAGGCCGCCATACATGCGACCGACCAGCATCTTGGCCACGTTGATGATCTGCTGCGTGATATTGCCGTATTCCATCAGCGCACCTGCCACCACGAAGCACGGAATGGCGAGCAGGGTGAAGATGTTGATACCTTCGAACAGCGAGTTGTGGATAAGAGAGAGAGGAAGACCGATGTCACCAAAGGTCAGGGCAGCCGTAGCGGCGATGACGAGGGACATGAAGATGGGCAGGCCAAGGAGGATCATCGCGCCAAGCGTGATGAGTGCGATTTCCATAGTCATTTTACACTTCCTCCTCAAAACGCACGAGGCGATTCAGCGTACCATTCTTCCAACGAATGTAGTAGTCGGCCACAACACGCCAGGCCACGAGGATAAAGCTGGAAGGAATGACGAGTTCCACCCAGACCTTGGCAAAGTGCATGGTGGGAGACATTTCGGGGAATTCAAAGCCTTCTTCAATAACAGGAAGGGCATTGAAGGCACAGACGATGAGCATGACCACCCAGATGATGTCCGCAATGACGCGGAAGAACATACGGGCAGAGTCGCCCATCCAGAGGAACTGAGCGGTAACGCGCACGTGGGCCCCGCGCTTGGCGGCAAGAGCCGCACCAAGATACACGGACCACAGGAAGGTATAGCGGGAAAGTTCTTCAGTCCATGCGATAGAGGAGCCGATGGTCATGCGGATGACGACCTGAGCCGTGAGGCACAGGATCATGGTGCCGAGCATGACGCAGCACAGACCTTCTTCAAAATAGTCGTAAATTTTCTTCAGGATGCTCATGAGTAATCCGGCGAATCTGAGATGAGCACTGCAAGCAGTGAAACACGTCCTGAAAGGCTCAGGAGGGTCGCTTCCGTTCCGCGCAGCGCCACTTGGGGGGCCTGGCCCCTCCCGCAGCGGCAAAAGCTGCCAGCACGGAAGGAAGCTAAAGCGGGGAGGTTGCCCTCCCCGCAGCTCAAAGTAAATTACTTGGAGTTGATGATGGCGAGAGCGGCGTCGATGAGTTCCTTGCCGCCGACCTTGTCATAGAACTTGGGCCACACGCCGCGAGCGGCTTCCACCCACTTGGGTTCGTCGGTCAGCTTGTCGAACTGCATGCCGTGGTCGATGCAAGCCTTGAAAGCAACGGAGTCCTGTTCATCGATCCACTTCCATTCGGCCAGCATGGCTTCCTTGGCAGCCTTGTCAACGAGGGCCTTGGTCTGAGCGTCGAGCTTACGATACCACTTTTCGGAAGCGAGGATCGGGCCGACCCAGAGGAGGTAATGGCTTTCGGTGATGTACTTCTGAACTTCCCAGAACTTCTGGTCGCGGTTCACGGAATGGGGGTTTTCCTGACCGTCGATAACGCCCTGCTGGAGACCGTTGAAGGTTTCAGACCAGGCCAGAGGATGGGGTTCCACGCCCCAGGAACGGAAGGCAGCGAGCTGGAGTTCCACGGCAGGAACGCGGATCTTCAGGCCCTGGAGGTCTTCCATCTTGGTGATGGGCTTCTTGGCGTTGGTGATGTGGCGGTAGCCACCGATGAGCCAGCCGAGAGGACGCACACGGCCTTCCTTCACAGCGGATTCAGCGAGCTTCTTGGAGAATTCTTCATTCTGGAAGAGACGCTTGGCACCATCGAGTTCGGGGAACATATAGGGCAGATACACGGCACCGAGAGAAGGAGCGAAGGGAGTGGCATTGCCGCAAGCAACAACGGTCACCTGGAGTTCGCCGTCACGGCACTGCTTCACGTTGGCCTGTTCGTCGCCAAGGGAACCGCCGTAGAAGGTCTGCACGGTGATAGCACCCTTGGATTCGGTTTCGATGACTTCCTTGAACTTATCAAGGGCGAACACGTGCTGGGAACCCTGAGGGTTGGCAGTGGCGGCGCGGATGGTCATCTTCTTGTAGTCGGCGGCGTCGGCAACGCCAGCGGAGACGAGAAGGGCGAGAGCGGCGAGACCGCAAACGAGACGTTTCATACTTCTTCTACCTTTTTTAGAAGGTTGATAACCCCGGCCATATCCGGGTAGATCCCATTGGAAGCTGGCTACATAACTAAAGCTGTAGCCTTTATTCTATAGTTTATATTGCAAGAATCGTGCCAACATGTTTTATAGTAATGATTACTATTATTTTATTGTTAACTATCTAAAATTATTTATTATTTTTTTATAAACACGCATCCTCTATTTCTTTGAGGCAAATTGGGAAATTTGCCGGATTAATTTGTGAAGTTTATAGCATACTTTTTACCAAGCTAAAAAATCATAACATGTTGAATTACCAGAAAAAACATGAATATATTGCGTTTTTGCACAACAATGCTTTTTTGCATCAACCAAAAAAAACTTCTACTAACATACTGTAATAACAAAATAAACTACAACATTGATGCAATTATGCATCAAATAATTTCTCTCACACATTCCTTTCAATGCTGAAATATTTTCTCCATGAGTTCGAAAAGAAGTCAATAAAAAAGCCGCCCAGTGACCAAGGCGGCTCGTTCAATCTTTGGCAAAAAATCAGCGCATGACCTTGAACACGGCGCAGCAGTCTTCTTCACCGTGACCTTCAGTACCAGCCTGCATGAATGCATCACGCGCAAGTTCCATCATAGCCGGCGCAAAGCCCCAGTCTCTGGCCATAGCGCAGCCAAGACGCATATCCTTGGCGGCAAGATCCACACCGAAACGGGCCGCATAGTCGTCAGACGCGATCCATGGGCCACGCACATCAAGCTGGAAGCTGCGGGCACCGGTATCCTGAAGCAGTTCTACGAGCTGGTGGGGATTCATCCCGGCGAGCTGGCCTATACGCATACCTTCCGCAAGGATAGCAAGATTGGCCATACCCACAAGATTGCTGAGGAGCTTCACCGCACAGGAGGCATTCACGGTATCCACATCACGCGGCTGACCGATCTTTTCGAACACCGGCATGAGCTTTGCCACCGCATCGCGATCGCCGCCGATGAACAGAGGCTCTTCGCACTTGGCAGCCATGGCCGGAGTCTTGCCCACGGTACACTGCACATAGGCGATCCCGCGCTCCTTGGCGGCTTCCACCATGCGGGCGGCAGTAGCGGGGTCGATGGTGCTGAACTCCACATGGATGGAACCGGGCTTCATGGAGGCATACAACCCTTCTGCGCCGTCCTTGCCGAGAACGAGTTCCGTAACATGGTGAGGCAGAGGCAGGCAGGTGCAAAGCACGTCACATCCGGCCAGTTCTTCCACGGAAGCAGCCACGCGGGCTCCGGCTTCCGCAAAAGGTGCAAGGCGCGAAGCCGTGCGGGCGTACACCATGAGTCCTTCCCCGGCGTTCATGATATTGCGGGCCAGAGGCGCGCCCATATTGCCAAGACCAACGAAACCGAAAAGCATATCGACCTT
>JAFWYI010000039.1 GCA_017522745.1 Mailhella sp. | reverse complement strand
GGAATACGAACGCAGAAGTCGCGATTTTCATATAAAAGGTCTTCCGGAAGTCCTCGCGTTTCCTTTCCAAACATTATAAAAACGTTATCGGGATATTGCGTTATTTCTCCTTGACATACACACAGGTATTTGCGGTACCAAGGTCGATAGCAAGGTCATTGGAAAAAATGCCCAGAAGTAGATCGAAAATTTTCGCCATGGAATAAGTCTCGCAGACTCTTAATTTTTTAAGGGTATCGGAAGTTTCTAGGCATAGAAAAGGCGACCTGTCAACATGAAAAACATTACACGATACCGCACGCTCGACAGCTGGCTTCGCTCTCGTCACGGAGAAAAAGTCCAGAAAATACCACTGGATGCCGGATCAGGCTGTCCCAATCGCGATGGGACTCTGGGCTCTGGCGGCTGCACCTTCTGCAACGCCCTGGGCTCAGGGGCCGGCCGTGCCCATCAGAGCTTCGCTTCACAGTGGGAAGCGAGCCGCGAAAAGCTGGCCCGCTCGCCCCGCACCAAAAACGTGCGGCACTTCCTCGGCTACATACAGTCCTTCAGCAATACCTACGGACCAACGGCCCGCCTTGACGCTCTGCTGAAGGAACTTGCCGGTCTGCGCGACCTCGTGGGCGTCTGCATCGGGACACGCCCCGACTGCGTGGATGAAGAGAAGATGGCGCTCATGGCATCCGTTCCATGGAAGGAATTCTGGCTCGAACTGGGCGTGCAGAGCTGCCACGATGCCACACTGCAGCGAGTGAACCGCAAACACAGCGCCGCCGACGCGGAAAAGGCCATCCGTCTGGCCGCAGAACATGGGGTGCGGACCTGCATCCATCTCATGGCCGGACTGCCGGGTGAAAGCGGAGAGGACTTTCTCGATACCGTGCGCTGGACCGCCTCTCTGCCTGTGCAGGGCGTGAAGCTCCACAATCTCTATGTGCCGCAGGGCACCGCGCTGGAACAGGAGTGGAAAGAAGGAAAATGCTCCCTGCTCGAGCAGGAAGGCTACGTGGAACTCACGGCGCGAGCCCTCACCATGCTCCCTTCCTCCATGGTCATCCATCGTCTCTGCGCCGATCCGGCCCCCGGAGAACTCACAGCTCCGGCCTGGGCCATGGACAAGGGCATCACCGTCATGCTCATCGACAGGCTCATGGCCTACAATGACTGGTGGCAGGGGAAGTCCTGCGACGCCCCGGACAGCAACCCTTTCGTCACGAATCCTGTCCGGACTCTGTGACGGTCGCCAGATCGCCCGGAGTGCCGGGGCCGGCGTTTTCCGCTCGCACAGGCTGATACTTCGGCAGGCAGCTGATGGCCTCGCACTGCATGGCTCGCAAACGCTGACCGGAAGCCTCACCGCGATTGCGCCACTCCTCAGGAAGGTGAACTTTCTGCATAGTCTTCAGGTCGCGTTCCGCCATAGGCTCCCAGTCCCAGCCGCCGTCGGCACCGGCAAGGAGCCAGAAGTCATGCCCGATGTGGGCGTCGCGAAGCTGGCAGAGCATGTCGCGCCGTGTACCGGAACGCAGATTGCCGTAAATGCCGCCTTTCATGTGGAGCTTGGTACCCACCACGCCAGCTCGTATCCAGCGTGAAGGGATCCCGAGGCGGGTCCCCAGCGCCTTCACGAGTTCCACCCCTTTCAGCTCATGACCATAATGATGGGGCAGCATGGTCTCTTCCGTGCGAATCTTACCAAGGTCGTGGCACAGCGCCATCCATACGGCCAGAGGATGACCGGCACAGCGGTCCATCACTTCCTGCGTATGTTCGAAAACGGAGTTGTCATGCCATGGGAGCGGGCCTGCCGGGATATCGGCCGCTGGGGCCAGTTCTTCGAACCACGGGCGCAGGGCTCCTGCCTCCTGAAGCACGGAGAAGAAACGCGACGGTCTGACAGCGCCGAGAGCCCTCATGAGTTCGCGCCCCACCCGCTCCTTCGGAAGCGCGCCCAGCTCATCCTGATGATCCGCTGCGAAGCGACGCATGGCATCCATGGTCTCTGGGGCGATGGAAAAATCCGGCAGTTCTGCGGCGAAACGCGCAACGCGGAACAGGCGAAGAGGGTCCCGGATCAGGGCATCATCCGAAGCAAGGCGCAAGATACGCTTTTCCATGTCTTCCAGGAAAGCCGGATGACAGAAAAAACGCCCCTCGCCATCAAAGGAAGCCGCATTGATGGTGAGATCGCGCTGGAGCATATCGTTTCGGGCATCCCCCTCCAGCGCAGTGAATTCCGCCGCCCCGGAAAGCCAGATATCGAGCCCATTCCCCGTATTGCGTGCGCCCGGGAACATCTGTAAAAAAGATTCCGTACCGCCGCCGAATGAAAGGTCGACATCATGAACAGGGCGCCCCATCAGTAGATCGCGAACCGCGCCGCCAACCACGAACCATTCCGTCATGAACGAAAACGTCTCCTCTGTCATACGATTGCTGCATCAGGGCATTCCCGGCCAAGCCGGTCAGGCTCCCATTGCCGAAGCCTTTTCCCTTGAAGCGCTGAACACTTCGGTACTTGCTCCAGGTCAGGCGTCTGAGTCCTCTGCACCATGGCATCCGTGCGCGGGGCACGATCTGCACTGGCTGGAACGCCCGCTTACCGGGCTCCCTTCCCCTGTATATATCACCGGGGCTGCCACCTCAAGCCTCGATGTAGCAAAGGAACTCCTTCAGCGTGATCTCTTCCCTGAGTGGACTTTCGTCCTTTCCCTTTCCCAGAGTTCCGGGCGCGGCCAGATGCGCCGGGCATGGGTGTCCCCGGAAGGAAACCTTTACATGGCACTGCGCCTGCCGAACGTGGGTCCCTTCGCCACGTTCGCCGCTGCCCCGGCCATAGGCGGACTGGTGGCCGAAGCCCTGAGTGCTGAAGACTGCCCTGTCATGCTCAAATGGCCGAACGACCTGCTGCAGAGCCGGACCCAGAAAAAATTTTCTGCCGTCCCCTCACGCGAAGAATGCCATAAAGTCGGTGGTATACTGCTCGAAGAGAGGCACGGCGCGCTCATCGCCGGCATCGGCCTGAACATCACCAGTTTTCCGCCGATCTTAACTCTACGAGATAACTATGCTTTTTCCGCCGGAACACTTTGTACCGGCAAGAACGTCCCTTACCCTCTGACAAGCTGTGAAAAAAACAAGGAAAATGAGCCGATCGTGACTATTTTCACACTTGCAAAACGGCTTGTCGAGCGGATTTTTTCTTGCTATGCCTATACCTCGGATCCCGCTCTCTGGTGGCCTGCTCTGGCAGAAAAGCATCTCGCTTTCCGCGGATGCCGCATCACCCTCGCGGACGCCTGTCCCGAGAACGATACCATGGTCAGGATCCCTTGTGAGGGTATAGTCGACGGCGTGACCCCTTCCGGCGCCCTTCGCCTCAGAACAGAATACGGAATGGATACTTTTCTTGGAGGATCGCTGCTCCCGGGCAGTTAGGAACCTTCCCCCTCGGAGAAGATATGTCTGCTAAAACGATGGAACAGATTCAGGCCGAGCTCAAAGGCAAGGCCATACTCGTAGCCAACCGCGGCATCCCGGCGCGTCGTATCTGCCGCGCCATACGTGAACGCTTCGGCGCTGTGGCCGTGATGACCGCCACCGATGTCGATAAGACCTCTCCTGCTGCCTCCGCGGCTCAGGAACTCATGCTGCTCGGCTCCACGCCTACTGCCTACCTCGACCTTGACCTCATCATCAGCAAGGCCAAGGCTCGCGGCATCGTGGGTATCCATCCCGGCTGGGGCTTCGCTTCCGAAGACGATAATTTCCCCCGCAAATGCGAAGAGTCCGGCATCACCTTCATCGGCTCCACCTGCGAGTCCATGAACCTGCTGGGCAACAAAGTTCAGGCCCGCAACCTCGCCATACGTCTTGGCGTGCCGGTAGTCCCCGGCTCTGACGGTGCCGTGGATATCGAAGGCGCACGCGCCATCATCAAGAAGATCGGCCTGCCTGTCATGCTCATGGCGGAAGGCGGCGGCGGTGGCCGCGGCATCTTCGTCATCCGCACCATGCAGGAACTGGAAGACGCCTTCGTCAAGGCTTCTACCATGGCCGAAGCCTCCTTCGGCAATCCCCGCCTCTTCGTGGAACGCTACCTCGAACACGTGCGACACATTGAGATACAGGTCATCGCCGACAAGTACGGCAATGTCTTCGCTTTCGATGAACGTGACTGCACCGTTCAGCGCAACCATCAGAAGCTCGTGGAGATCACGCCCTCTCCCTGGCCTGTGATGACCAAGGAACTGCGCGAACAGCTCAAGGAATACGCCCGCACGCTGGTCAAGGCTGTGAACTATCACTCCCTTGCCACGGTTGAATTCCTTGTCACCCGCGACGGCACTCCCTACATGATCGAGGTGAACACCCGTCTGCAGGTGGAACACGGCATCACCGAAGCCCGCTACGGCGTCGACCTCGTCGAAGCTCAGATCGCCATCGCCTTCGGGGCCGAACTGCCCTTTACGGAAGAGAACACCAAGCCTCAGAACTGGGCCATGCAGGTGCGCATCAACTGTGAAGATCCTCAGAACGGCTTCACACCCAACTGCGGCCGCGTTTCCCGCTACGTTTCTCCCGGTGGTCCCGGCATCCGTCTGGACTCCAACCTCTGCGCCGGCTACGACTTCCCCTCGAACTACGACTCCGCGGGTTCTCTGCTCATCGCCTTCGGCAAGAGCTGGGAACGCATCCTCCGCATCATGGACCGTGCCCTCGAGGAATACACCATCTCCGGCATCAAGACCACGCTGCCCTTCTACCGCCACATCCTCGAAAACGAGCAGTTCCGTTCTGCCGACTTCGATACCAATTTCGTGGCCAATACTCCTGAGCTGTTCGATTATCAGGACCTCGCCCCCGAAGGCGAACGTCTGAGCCGCCTCGTCGCGGAGATCTCCGCCAAGGGCTACAACCCCTACGTGCAGCTCGGCCAGTACCGTTCCGTGGACACCCCCGCCTGCCGGAGTTCAACCCTGTCCTTCCGCATATCTCCGGGGCCGACCGTTACGCTCCCAGCCCCTACCCGCATCGCCGCGGCGAGCTGCTGGAATTCCTGCGCGACTCCAAGGCCGTCCACTTCACGGACACCACGACCCGCGACATGACGCAGTCCAATACCGGCAACCGCTTCCGCCTTGCCGAAGACGCCCTGATCGGACCGTATCTGGACTCCTGTAACTTCTTCTCGCTGGAAAACGGTGGCGGCGCGCACTTCCATGTGGCCATGATGGCCAACATGACCTACCCCTTCACCGAGGCCCAGCAGTGGAACCGCTTTGCGCCCAAGACGCTGAAGCAGCTCCTCGTGCGTTCCACCAACGTGCTTGGTTACGCGCCCATGCCCCGCAATCTGATGAACGTTACCGGCGAAATGATCTGCGACAATTACCAGATCATCCGCTGTTTCGACTTCCTCAATGATATGCGCAACATGCGTCCGCTGGCCGAAGTGGCTCTCTCACGTGACGATGTCATCTTCGAACCCGCGCTGTCCATCTCTGTGGCCAAGGGCTTCAACGTCGATCACTACCTTGATGTGACCGCCGCCACGCTCGACATGATCGGCAAGATCGCCGGCTGCACGCAGAAAGACGCTTCCCGCATGATCATCCTCGGTCTGAAGGACATGGCCGGCGTCTGCAAGCCCTCCTTTATGACGCAGCTCGTCACCGCTCTGAAGAAGCGCTGGCCCGACCTTGTGATGCACTACCATCGCCATGCTACCGATGGACTGTTCATCCCCACTGCCGGTGCCGCCGCCAAGGCTGGCGCTCAGATCGTGGATACCGGCCTCGGTGCCTGCGTGCGCACCTACGGTCAGGGCGACGTACTCGCCACCGTGGCGTACATGGAAGAGGAACTCGGCCTCAAGACCATCGTGAACAAGGAAATGATCTCTCAGGCCAACTTCGTCCTCAAGCAGATCATGCCCTTCTACGATCGCTACTGCTCGCCCTACTTCCAGGGCACGGACTACAACGTGGTCTCGCACTGCCTGCCCGGCGGTGCCACTTCCTCCTCTCAGGAAGGCGCCATGAAGCAGGGCTACATCCAGCTCCTGCCCTACATGCTTCGTTTCCTTGCCGCCATCCGTCAGATCGTGCGCTATCACGACGTGACCCCCGGATCCCAGATCACCTGGAACACCGCCTTCCTCGCCATCACCAACGCCTACAAGCGCAGCGGCGAAAAGGGTGTCCAGCATCTTCTCAAGATCGCAGAGTTTACGGCTTCCACACCTGAAGAGCATATGAGCGACGAGCAGAAGCTCGAACGCCTTGAGATCTACCGCGACTGCAACGACGCGTTCCGCAATCTCCTGCTCGGCAAGTTCGGCCGCCTGCCTCTCGGCTTCCCCGAAGACTGGGTCTACGAAAGCGCCTTCGGCAGCGATAACTACCGCAGCGCCCTTGCCAGCCGCACCGAGGAATCTCCCCTTGATACCCTCAAGGACGTGAACATCGAAACGGAAGCCAAGGCCTGCGCGGATATCCTCAAGCGCGTCCCCTCGCACGAAGAGCTGGTCATGTACCTGAACCACCCCGGCGACGCCGTGAAGACCATCCAGTTCGTGAAGAAGTTCGGCGACCCGAACCGTCTGCCCCTGCACGTCTGGTTCGAAGGTCTCACCCCCGGTCAGGAACTCCAGTTCACGGACTCCAACGGTAAGCCGCATAAGATGACCATCTTCCGCATCAGCCCCGTGACCGATCAGGGCACGGTGAACGTGCGCTACAGCTACGACTCCATCGTCATGGCCCATGAAGTGAAGGTCGCCGAAGGTCGTATGGCTCAGGCCGACACTGCTATGGCCGAAGCTGGCAACCAGTACCACGTGGGCGCGCCTTCCAACGGTGACCTCTGGGTGGT
>JAFWYI010000038.1 GCA_017522745.1 Mailhella sp. | reverse complement strand
GGCTCTGGGCCAAAGCTCCCCGCATGACATCGTATGCTCGCAAGGGCTTCCGGCACGAGCTGGCCTCGGCTCTGGCCTTGCTGGCCAGTGGTCATTCCGACCTTACCGCCTATCTGGCGGCGGCGCATCACGGCAAGATTCGCCTTTCGCTCCGTGCCATGCCGGGGGAAGACGTGCCGGAAGGCAGGCGTTTTGCCCGTGGTATCTGGGAAGGGGATGCCTTGCCCAAAACACTGGGGAAAGATTCCGTTGAACTTTCTTTGGCCTGCATGGAGCTGGGCGACTCGGAGCTTGGCGCAAGCTGGACGGAGCGTGTGGCGGGCCTGCTTGAAAAGTGGGGGCCTTTCCGCCTCGCCATGATGGAGGCTCTCATACGCACGGCAGACTGGAGGGCCAGTGCTCATCCGCAGGGAGGTGACCATGCCTGAACATATCCTGCATGGGTGTCAGAGCAAGCCGTTAGCGTCTTATCTCAAGGCGCTTGGAATCTTGCGCCTTGTTTCCGAACAGAGCGATTCCACGGCACGCGGTTCGTGGCAGCATGGAGTGTTCTGCCTTTCCTGTCGTATGGACAGGGAGGCTTTGCTGGATTTCTTTCTTGAAGGATATCGGCCTTCGCCTCTGGTGTCGCCCTGGAATGGCGGCAGTGGTTTTTATCCCGGCGACAACAAAGCGGGTATAGAAGCCGTGTCCGCGTCGGATGACGTGCGCCTTTCCGTGTACCGCGAGGCTATTGCCTGTATTTTCAACTGGCCGGAATTTCACGAACTCGAAGCCCTGCCCACAAGTAAGCGCAAAGCACATGGCGAACAGATAAAGAAGGGCAAGGAACGTATCCTTCAGCGTTGCCGCTCAACGCTCCCGGATGAATGCCTGCCGTGGCTGGACGCAGCGTATGCCCTGCGGGAAGACAAGGCATTCTTCCCGCCGCTTCTTGGTACTGGCGGAAACGAAGGCAGGCTTGAGTTCTCGAATAACTTCATGCAGAGGGTGTGCGAACTGTTCCACAAAACGCCCGCAGATTTGCAGGAAGCGTGGCTCAAGGTCAGCCTCTTTGATGTTCCCGTGTCTTCCCTTCCCGTGATAAAGGTCGGCCAGTTTGACCCCGGCAATGCGGGCGGTATCAACCAGAGCATGGCGTTCAAGAATGAGGACGTGCAGAGCAACCCGTGGGATTTCATCTTCATGCTTGAGGGAACGTTGCTGTTTGCTTCGGCCCTTGTGCGGCGTTCTCCGAATGACATGGCGCAGGCGGCCGCTCCGTTCAGCGTGAGTTCGCTGTCGGCAGGATTTGCTTCTTCCCATCTCCAGGACAAGGGGCGAGGCGAGGTTTGGATGCCCATGTGGTCTCATCCTGCAACGGTACGCGAATTGCGCCGCCTTCTTGGTGAGGGCCGTGCCAGCCTTGGGCGGGAGAAGGTGCGTGAAGACTTGGGCTTTGCCCGTGCTGCCGCGTTGCTCGGTGTGGACAGGGGCATAGACGGCTTCGAGCGCTTCAGCCTGCTGGAACGTCGCGGTCAGAGTTATGTGGCTTTGCCCAGCGGAACCGTGTCTGTTGGCTGGCGACAGCCCGTAGCTCTTCTGGACAGCGTTGGTGAATATCTGAAGCTTCGGCCGCTAGTCAAAGAGGACAGGCTTCCTGCTTCCTTCACCTCCGCGCGCCGCAGGCTCACCTAAGCCGTATTCCAATGTACGGAAAAGCCGGATGCCGCGCACTTCATTGAGGTGAGTCGTTGCCTTGCCAGACTGGATGCCCTGTCCTCGCTTCCCAGTCTTATGCCGAGGCCGTGCTGACTTCCCGCTGGATGGATAGAAGCCTGTGATGATGGAAGTCCTGAGGTCCGCTTTGCCGCCGCCATTGCCTCGCTCCGTTCTGATGGTGAGCTTGGCCCTATGCGGGCGCATCTTGCACCTGTAAAGCCCAGTAGAGTTGAGCAGTGGGATGACAACAGTGCCCTGATGATGGCCTGCCGGGCGAACAAAAATCCTGCTGTGGCGGAAACCCTGATCCGTCACGGTGCCGATGTGAACATACGCAATGGGGTCGCCTGTTCAGCCTTTCTGTTCGCGGCGCGACGGGCGGTAGCCGTTTTGAGGACTCGTTCCCGAAGCAAAACTTCTGAATATGTAGTGGCAGGCGGGATCCTTCAGGCGACGTGCAAATGTCACATACTTCTGTTTTTTTCCCAGTTGGCATCAGCGTGCATGATATAGCGCAGCATCTTGGATGCTTCCGTCCGGCGACTAGGATCAAAGTAGCAGAATACGGCGTCAAAATACATTTTGACAGCCCCTTCGGGACTCCTGGCAACGGAGTTGCAACGTGATTTGAACTCGGCAAAGGTCGAAGGAAGCCCTGCCGGGGCGGAGGGGGATGATGTCACGCTGCCTTGGTTCATAAGCGGGTAGAAGAGCTGAAAAGTATTGAATGACTGGGGAAACGTGGGTACACATGCATTTATAAGCATGATACAAAGTATGGCCAGACAGGTGATGATATGTCTTTTTATACATTCATTCCTCTAAAAATATCGTATAGTAGGCTAGACTAAAAGAATTTTGAATCGTTCTCAGAGCGTTTTCACCTGTCTGACCATGCAGGATTATCAGCGGGCGGACTTCCAGTACGTTTTGTCATTGACCATATTCCAGAAACGCTCCTGATCGATATCCGTTACGATACGGGCCTTGGAGCATCCGGCTGGAGAGACCTTGGGAAATGCCAGTGACTGCCCATACGACAGACCGTACTGTGTGTTCACATCGATGGCGCATGTCTGCTCCGCCGTGATGATGTCAGGATCGATGATCGCGGCGGCCACCAGGACGTCCCAGACGAAATGGGTGAAGGCGGGATCCTTGGCGAAGCTTTGACCGACGAAGGTG
>JAFWYI010000037.1 GCA_017522745.1 Mailhella sp. | reverse complement strand
TGGCATGGCTTCCGGCGCGGTAGGCGTGTTCCCATTCCGCATTGCTGGGCAGGCGGTAGCGGCGCGGGGCGTCCAGCTCGTTGAGCTTCTTGATGAAGGCCTGGGCATCGTTCCACGACACGCGATTCACGGGCAGATCATTGCCGAGGAAGGGTTCGCTGGGATTCTTCCCACCCATGACGGCCTTCCACTGCCCCTGCGTGACTTCTGTCGTGCCCATGCCGAACTCGCGGCTGATGGTGACTTCGCGCCTCGGGGAAACGCCAGCCCAGCCGTCACGCCCCATCACGGTCTTGCCAGCAGGGATAAGGCTGAACGTCATGCCGAAGCTGTTCGTCCATTGCGGGAGGCTGTCAGCGGCCGAGGCTAGAGAGCTGAAGCCGAAGGCCAAAGAAAGAAAAAGAGGGAGGAATATCCTGCGCATAACCACCTCGAATATCGTTATACAGTACAGTCCTTGAAGAAGAAGAGGAGGAGGAGAAAGAGCGATGCGGCATCATCGTTCCGGTAAAACACGGAGGAAAAGATCGGTGACCTCTCGAATCCAGTTAGCCTCAGGATCGCCGTTCATCTGAAAATACAGGTGTTCACCGCTGGCATACTCCACCCTCAGGCGCGTGGGACTGAAACTGGGAGGCAGCCCGGCAGTCACGCGGTCCCTGCCGTTGAGCTTCGCCAGTTCGAAGCGGTCGATGATTTCCTGCAGGGCGATGAGAAGCGCAGCATCGGTCTCCCCCTGAGCCTGTAAAGTTCCTTCGCTTTTTATAGCGACCCTTCCGGAGCTTCCCTTTATAGCTTGAAAATTCCAGCGACCAGAACGTGAAGCGTCTTCAGCTAAGACCCAAAAAGAGGCGGAAAAAACCGTGATTTCTTTGGAACTGATGACTTTCGGCGCGGAATGATCAGTCCTGTCCGTAACGCCGCCGCAGAGAGGAACCTCTTCCGCAGGCCAGCAGGCTGTGAGAAAAAGACCGGCCAGAGCCGCAAACATGATATACCACACTGCTTTCATATCCCCCCCTAACTGCCTGCCCCACAGGACAGGACTTCGCGCGCCTCACCGCCCTTCACTTCGAAGACGCGGTAATCATAGCCTTCGTAAAACGCCGTGCCTGCGATGAGCTCCAGCACGCCATCGCCATTGAGGTCGGCTGTCTGATAGAACCTACCGACGACGGGTGGCGTCCAGTTATCATCGATCGGAGACGAACCCTTAGGAGAGACGAAAACGTGGAGCGGCAGTTCTGCCACCTTCCCATCCACCAGCTTGCGGAGCAAAAGCACGGAATAAGCACCCGGTTTTGCCGCTTCCGGCAGTCCTGAACCCGCAATGAGCGGCTGATCGACCTCGAAGCTGACCTCACCTTTAGCGGCGATATTCTGGGCACAGATAAGTACTTCGTCCACACCGTCACCCTCAAGGTCTATCTTGAAGAGCTGGACAAGTTCGGGATTCTCGACGTTCAGGCCCCGCGCGGCGAGGAAACGTTTCACAATGTCCCGGTAGACGGCACTGTTCAGCGAAAGAGCCTTTGGCAGGCGCGGCTGGACATCCCACGGACATGCGACAGTGAGCAGGCCCGAAGGCTCGTGAACGGAGAAAGACGAACTGTGCGTGTCGAAACTGGGAACACCCGGCATCGCGCCTTTGAATTCGCCGGGGTGATCGCTGTGGATAGCGGAGATGACAGCATTTGCGTCCTTCGTGCCGTTCAGGCCTACGAGGCGACAGGCTTCGCCGCCCCAGATACGGACGAAGTGGAATCGTTCAGTCTCTTGCAGATTCCCGGCAGTCACCCAGCCCTCCTGCGGAATCCATGCTCCGGTTAGGATGTTGCCGAAGCCGAAACGAGCGATTTTTGCCATATCGAAATCTGTAAGTCTTTCGTGAGCAGAAGCTGTGCAGGCCAAAAGGCTCAGCAGACAGGAGAACAGTATCTTCTTCATGCCTACTCCTGATTACCAAGGATCTTATCGATAAAGCGTCTGATTTCCTTACGGAAAATATTATAATTAGCAGGGAAGGCGTTCTCACCGCTGGCGGAGATATTCGTGCCGTCGCGAAGCGTGAGAGAGAAAGAAAAGCCTTCGCCATCCAGCACGTCCATGTGCGGGCGCCCTTTGAAGCCGTTCCACGAGCGCACGCCGTTCCGTTCCAGAAGCGTTTCCAGCTCAGCAAGCTGGGCGGCGTCGAGTACTGCTTCCCGGCATCCGTCAGAGGCGTGGCCGACCGTGCGATTCAACACAAACACAGGACCGTCCTTGTCCATGCGCTCGTAAAGGCGTACATCCTCCCCGATGACCATGCCGGAGACTCGGAAGGAAAGCGAACTCAGCATCGTAGGAGGCAGAGCTTTACCTGCAGGAGTGTCCATAACCTCATCCATAGCCTTGAGCAGAGGGGCAAGAGCCGCAAAGAATCCCTCCGGCGTACCGCCAGCATCTCTATGGCCGCTGACCTCGATACGCTGGTGTGTATCGAAGCTGATGCCAAGGCTGAACTTCTTCGACCAGTCTTCGGAACGCTGGAAGAATCCGTGATGCTTCTCTATTCCTGAAGTGCGGATGAGCCTGTCCAGCTCCTCGACAAAACCGGGATACAGGCACAGGCGCTTGCGCTCGCTACCCTTGCGGCGTTCGAGAGTAACGATGCCATTGTCCTCCACGTCGAAGTCGTAGGAGGCGTCGCCCCCCAGCCAGAGCAGTCCGACGAGCTTACGCGGCGTGGACGCCTTCAGGGCGTCTATCTTCGGGCCGAAGAAATCGCGGAAGGCCTGCTCGGCAGCAAGGCGCTTGGGGCTGCTTCCATCGTCCGCTCCGGAGATGGAAAAACGTACAGGAATGTCTCCGGGCTTTTCAGGCTCGAAAGCCACGCCTATATACCATTGGCACAGTCTGCGTTTCTTCTTGTCTGGGAGGTCGTAGAGTTCGGACTGCTCCATCTGCCCGGGCCAGTCGGACAGGTCGAGTGCGGCGAGAACAGGCACGAACTCACGGTTCAGAGAGCCGTCGGTCCTGACGCTGAAGGTATCGGGGATAGGACGCCCCTGCGAGAAGTAGATATGGCGCGGCTGCATCTCGAAGCGCAGGCGTTCCATGCCATCGGGACGAAAAGCTTCCTCGCCGTACTCGGACCAGTAATGGAAGTGGCGCAGGACGCCGCCTTTCGGCAGCTCCGGCATAGCTGCGGCAGAGGAGGGACTCACGGAAAACAAGGGAAGCAGAAGGCCAACGAGTCCGGTCCAGAAGGTGCGGCAAAACTTCATAGCATCCTCCGCTACTTCTTCCACTGCTTCACGATATTGGCCTGACAGTCGACGAGTTCGCCCATGCTAGCCGAGACCTGCTGCTCATGGACCCAGCGTTCTAGGGATCTTCCGCTCTTTGCGGCGCGTACCTTCAGCCACTCGCCCCTGCGTTCGAGAGGGCGAAGGGGCGAGGCTCCGGGAAGCTGTATATCTGTCTCAGCCTGCCAGTTCGGAGCTGTGTAGAGCCACGGGGCGCCGTCTTCCGAGGGACAGACACAGAGGGCCAGCACGGAGCCGTACATCCAGCCTTCGGCTGGCACGGTATATGCGCCTTCGAGTTCGTACTCTTCCACGGGGAACGGCTTCACGCGGAACCAGCCTTTCTTCGATTCCAACACCCGAACGATGCGCGGGCCGCTGGCAAAGGGCATCACGCATGCCACGTCTCCCGACGGACTGACGCGCACGTTCGTACCTGCCATATCGCTATCAGAAACGAGGGCAGGCACGGGCGAAACATCATCAGCCGCCCAAGAGGAGGGGATGCCGGCAATCAGAAAAAGGCAGGCAACGCACATCAGGGCCAGACTCAGACAGCGCTTTTTCATGGGATCTCCTGCGGTTCGCTCGCGTGATGACGATGGATCTGTTCCTACCATAAGTCTTCTCATGCTCTGCGGCTATCACCCCAAGGGTGAATTACGAAAAAAAAGCCGTTTAAATGGAACAATTTCACCCCAGGGGTAATTGTCCGGGCCATTTTTTCTATGGCATGGTCAAATAAAACAGGGAGGTCCCATGCGCGTTCTTTTTTCCGCCTTTTTCCTCGGCATCAGCCTGCTTTTCGGCGCGCCTATCTCTGCGAACACCGAAGCGCCTTCCTCCCCTGCGGACCGGCATTTCGATGCCGGAGCCGCTGAAGCCTACTATGCTCAGATGAAAGCCGAGATGGCCCAGCTCGTACGACTGAAAGTCACAGGGAGCAATGTGCGCATTCGCGAAGGCGCAGGCACGTCCTTCGCCATAGACAGCGTGGCCCAGCGCGGCGATATCTTCTATGCGAAAAAACAGTCCGTACAGGGAACCGACGGTCTCATGTGGCACGAGACCGTCGGGGAGCTCTATAGCCAGACCGACAGCTCCGTCGAAAAACTGGAAGGCCGATACATCTGCGCCGATTTCGTGACCGCCAGCCCGCTCACCAAAGAGACCAAGAAGCACGTGGGCGACGAGGGCTTCATCCGCCGCCAGTTCTACAAGATCTTCCCCGCCGGTTCGATAGCCTTCACCCTCGACCGCGACACTCCTTTCCGCCCCATCCCTGAATGCCCGCTGGCAGACGAACAGAAGAACGTCCTTCCCGCCGGGCTGAAGCTATGCTACGACAGCTACGCCGTTTCAGACGATGGTTACCTTGAATTCTCTGCCGAACTCGCCCTGCCGGAGGGGAATCGCATGCACATAGGCTGGATACGGCTCGAAGATTATGCCTACCTGAACTTCGGGAAAAGTGAAGCCGATATGCGCGCGATACTCAACTACGTGGTCAGCTCGTACAGGCAGTTCCACAAAGGCAAGGTCAAGAACATCTAGCCTCAGATCAACGCTCCGGCGACTCGCAAATGAGGAGGTCTCATGCACGCTCTGTTCACCGCCCTTTTTCTCTGCATCGGCCTGCTCTTCTGTACG
>JAFWYI010000036.1 GCA_017522745.1 Mailhella sp. | reverse complement strand
TCAAGGTCGAATTCCTGCGAGAGCATATTGCCAAGCATGCCGTGGAAACCTTCCTGCGAGCGGATGCTTCGCGGGTGATGCGTGGTAAGTTCAGAGCAGAAGATGAAAAGATCGTTGACAGAACACTCCACAGGCAGAAGGCGTGCCTTCTTCGCGCTGATGTTTTTCAGTGAGGTGACCTTATAGGTAGAACACGGATCTCCAGCCATTTCTTCGAGCCTTGCCAGCAGAGCCCGTAGCTCCGTCTTGTTTTCCACGTTTGTCGTGAGCAGAGAACTTACCTGCTGGAGCTCGGCGACAGAAGCCTTGGTGTGCTGTGCGGAATCGAGCCGCATGCGCAGGGAATGGAAGCCGGTATCGTTGCTGTACGAAGCGAGCAGTTTGGCAAGGTGCATGCCGTAGTTGTCGTTGATCTCGATATCGGTGCGGAAGCCGCGTGACATGGCCCTCTGTCCATTGGAGCATATCTGCCGCAAAACACCGAGGACTATGCTGGCAGAGCCAAGGCCGTCCACGGGGTAATCCAGCCAGAAGGTCGGCGTGTAGGGGCTGTCGCCAACGACTTCGAAGCGTTCTTCCATTTCAAAGCGAGCTTCCCACACGCCCTCGTGGTAGTTCACTTCTTTCAGGCGGGAATCGTTGAGGATGACTTTCAGCGCCTGCTCGGGCGGCAGCATCTTCTTCGCGCCATCTACGACACCGAGGACAGTGTTCTCTTGAAGGTCGAACGTCGTTTTCAAGGTCGTGTCGGGCATACGCTCGCGAATACGTCCGAACACCTCTTCAGCGGAAAAAAGCCGGAAGATATTGCTGGAAAACTTCAGTCTCTTGGCAAAACTTTCGATAAAACGAGGACTTGGGCAGAGGAGTTCACCTTCGTATTCCAGCTGGAACCCCACCCCGGTACTGACGCTGACGGGCTTGAGTTCGTCGATGGAGAGGGTCCGCGTGACGAATCTGGATTCCCATGGGATCTCGGCGGGAGCGGCAGGGGACAGAGCTTCCTCCACGAGAGGGTGAAGGGCAAGGTATTCTTGTTCGAGCCATGCGGCCAGGTTCTCATCGTGCATCGTTTCGTAGGGGAATTTGCCATGCTTGTTCTGGGCATCGGCTCTTGCGCCATGATGTATCAGCCATTGAGCCACATCCTGCGAACGTGCGATATGCAGAGGGGCATCGCCGTTGAGGTCGCGGCTGGAAACATCATAGAAGGGACCGATGGCCTGTACCATGGGGAGGTCGTCATTTTTTTACGGCTTCGTGGAGAAGAGCTTTCTCCTTGTCGGGTTCCATCCCCGTATCCAGCAGGTACTCCACGATATCGAGGCGACCTTCCTGCACGGCTTTCGTCATCAACATATTCCATTTCCTCCGGCGTTTTCTGTGGGAGTCTGCGCCATGCAGACTTTCTTGCAGGATATCAGGAGGTTTCAGAAAGTGAATCGAAGATTCCTATCGTGTCCACAACTGTATGGACGAGTAGGGCAGTTCAGCCGCGGCGCACGAAGCAGAACCTGTCGTCGTTCGAGGCGTAGCAGGCATAGCCGTGTTCTTCGAGCATGAGGGCGTAGCGCATATAGAGGGAGCGGCGGTTCACTTCGCCGTCGGTGCAGAACCAGAATTGCGGCGGGCGGCGAGTGTGGAGCCAGTTGAGGAATTCGCGCACGGCCCAGCGGTATATCATGCCGGCGAGGATGGGATGGACGGGGTGGGCAAAGGTCTCGCTCTCGTAGCCGCCCCAGCCGTCCGGGGGAGGGCAGAGATCGGCCAGCACAACCTGCCAGTCGGCGGTGACGATGAGTGCGTAATAGCCCTTGTGCGCTTTATACTCGAAGAACTGCTCTTTTTCGAAATGATGAGCCATGAGGCCTCCTTACCTCATAGCAATACCAGTTTCCGCAGGCTTTAAAAGCAGAAAAAGCCGGGCTGTCCACAGGGGGATGGACTGCCCGGCACATCTTTTCGTGAATGGGAAGTTAATTTTCCGCAGGTTCCACGCTCAGCACCTCATGTTCGCGGCCCCACTGGCGCGCCCAGTACAGCACTTCCTGCGGGTCGGTGACGCGCACAGTGAACAGAAGTTCGTGGGTCGAGCGCTGTATCTGCTGGCTGTGATGCCAGGTCTTCTCCATGACGTAATGCATGGCCGAGCCGGTGAAGCGCAGGCGCACGTCGTAGAGCCTGTCACCGAACACGCCGGAGAAGGCGTTCTTCTGTTTTTCTTCGAAGCCGTCGTCCTGCGCGGGGTCCCAGTCGAAGCAGATGCCTGTGGGTTTCACTTCGGCCATGCGGCTCAGGCGGAATATCTTCCATTCGGGCGGAGTCTCGTCGGCAGTGCGGGCGTAGAGATACACGGCGCGGTGGCGTATGTAGAGGCGGCGCGGGTCTATCTCGCGCCAGCTCTGCGTCCAGTCGGCGGCGCGGGTGTAGAGCACACGCACGCGGCGGCCTTCGCGCACGGCTTCCTGAAGCGCGGCCAGCACTTCGGGTTTCACGCCGTAGGCTTCGGCGGTCACATGGGCGTCGAAGCTCTGCTGCAGCTGTTCGCGGAACGGCGATTCCAGCCCGCTGGCCAGCTTGCGCCCGGTCTCCATG